>CADCTF010000126.1 GCA_902805655.1 uncultured Acidimicrobiales bacterium | reverse complement strand
GAACCATCGGGCCCGGCCACGAACGACCCCTCCGACGTGCGGTCCTGCAACGTGGTGCTGACGGCGGCGGACCCCGTCAGCAGCGATGCCGCCCCGGGCGTGCTGGCTGCGCCGGCGGCGGCGCGCACCGTGCCATCGGCGGCCACGAACGCGAGGCCGGACGCACCGGCCGAGCGAGGGAAGACGGGCTCGGAGCGCAGGAACGCATCGAGCCCGCCGGCATCCGTGGACGCCAGCCAGGCGGCCGCGCCGGGCTCCGCGGCGAGTGCCGCCGCCCGAGTGGAGGCGCGCTCGGTGACGGCTCGGCGGGTGTCCTCCAAACGTGCGACTTCGAGACGGGAGCGGTCGTCGAGGTTGCGCATCTCCTGGCGCTCCACGTTCGCCGACAGCACGGCCGACGAGCCGAGCGACACGACGAGCACGACGACGAGCAGCGTTGCCGCCGAGCCGGTCAGCACCCTTGCGGCGATCGCTCGGCGGCTCGCCCACGCCAGAGCGGCTCCGATGGCCAGCGCTCCGGCACCGACCAGCAGGGATTCCCATGCGGAACCCACGCCTCGACCCGGCAACCCGACGATGGCCACCGAGGCCAACCCGGCGAGGGCCAGGTTCCTGGAGCTGCGCGTGGCCGCCCAGCGCAGCGCCCCCGCCGCCGCGACCAACGCGCTGCCGGCCACCCTGGCCGCGACTACCAGGTCGTCCGGCGCGGCGTCGCCGGCCAGCGCAGAGCCGCGCAGGAAGGCGGTGACGGCCAGCAGGAGGAAGCCCAGGCCCATGGCCGACGCGGCGATACGGGTCCGGGCCAGCAGGGAAGCGCGGATGCCGACCAGCGCGACGCCGGACACCGAGCTCAGGAAGAGCGTCAGCTCGGCCGCGAAGCGGTGGAGCGCAGCGAACCCCGTCACGTCACACCGCTGGAGCCGTGGTCCGCCGAATGGGGCGAGACGCTAGCCCCGGGTCGGCACGGGCGGCGGGCCGAGGGCTCGGAGGTCGCCACCGAGCCGCCCGAGCGCGTCCAGTGCCTCCTGCAGCGTGGCCACCTTGTAGATCTCGACGTCGCCACCGGCAGCCCGCTTGGCCTCTTCGTACTCCCCGGGCGGCACGAGGAAGACCTTCGAGCCGGCTGCCTCCACGGCACGCGTCTTCTGGGCCACGCCGCCGACGTCGCCCACCGTGCCGTCGAGGCTGATGGTGCCGGTGACCGCGACCTTGCGCCCACCGGTGAGCTCTCCCGCCGTGAGCTGGTCGATCAGGGCCAGGGTGAACGCAAGGCCCGCCGACGGGCCCCCGACGTTGGAGGTGCGGATGCTGACCGGGAACGGCGTGTCGTAGCTGGGCTTGCTGGTGCGCATCTGCGCCCCGAGGAAGGCCTCGCCGGACACCTGCGGGTTCTCGGCCAGCACGATCCCCACCGAGCGCGTCCCGCCGTCGGGCGCCCGGACGTCGAGGCGCACCCGCTCCCCGGGCGCATGGACGCGGATGGCTCGCACCGCATCGTCGAACAAGGACACCGGTCGCCCGTCGACCGCAGTTATGACGTCACCGGACTTCAGCTCCGGGGAGGCGGGGAAACCCTCGAGCGCCTGTACGACGAGGGCTCCCTCGCCCTTGGCCGTCACCGCGTGCCCCAGGCGCCGCAGGGCCACCACGATGGCCGCCTGCTTCGACTCGTCCATGAGCTCGGCGTTGAGCTCGCGGTACTCGTCGCTCGTCGTCTCGGGTGGGAGCAGCTTCTCCCTCGGTATCAGCTCGGTGTCCGACCGGATCCATCCCACCAGCGCGTCCACCGGGCGAGCCGGGTACAGCGACACGGTCGTGAAGAGCACCTGGCCGTCGGGAGGATGGGAGCGGTCGTCGGGCACCTCGATCAGGTCGTTGACCTGGGTGGCCGATCCCGGAGCCAGGGCGTAGTAGGGCAGCACCAGGTTGAACGACGCGAACACCACGATCGCCACGATGACGAACGGCACGAGCACCGCAGGTCGCCAGCCTCGACCCGGCGTCTCCTGAGCCTCGGAGCCTTCGCCCGCAGGATCTACCATCCCGCTCCTGCGCTCGGCTGTGGGATCCGCCTCATCATCACCCTCGTGTGGCGGTCGCGAACAACACCGATCCGGTACGACTCGACGGCACTCTGCCACGTATCACCGGGCTACTTCCGTCGGCAACAGCCGAGTGCCACCGGGAGCCGGCGTCACGCTCCGGCGCTCACGCCTTGTTGAACAAGCCGAACCGCCCCCCGGCGCCGGCGACTGCTCCAGCGCCTGGGTGCAGCCCTTAGCCGTCGGACCCGGGACCGGACGCAGCCAGGGCGGCGAGCCCGGCGGGGACGCCGCGTGCCGCCGAGGCGGTCGTGGTCGAAGGCTCACGCGCGGCCGACACGGGGTCGGCGCCGGCGGTGACGACCGCCGCCTGGCGGGGAGCCCGGGGAGCGGCGGGTGCCTGCACCTCGCCGGACACCTCGACGCGGTAGTACGTCTTGATCTCGATGGACACCTCGTGCATCGAGAAGATGCGGGCGTCCTCGATCTCTTCGGCGTTGCGCAAGTGCTCCACGAACCTCACGGCTTCGTCGAGCACGTCGGCTTGGTGGTACCCCGGCTTTCCCTCTGCGGACCGGTAGATGACCATGTGCGGCATGTCTGCTCCTCTCGGTAGCGAGTGCATCGGCCGGCCGGTCTCTGCCCTTGAGGACTGACTAGGCAGAAATGGCCAGATGCACCACGTACCGCTGCTTGGCCGAGCCCGGCGGATGGCAGGCGAACAGGGTGGCCGTCGGCGTGAGCGTCTGGTCGGTGATCCACATGGCGTCGGGATAGACGATCTGCGAACCGGTGACGTGGTACGCCGTGGTCACGTCGTCGACCGTGAAGAAGACCTGATCGCCCGGCTCGAGCTCGTGGATGCGCCGGAACGGCTTGGTGTTGGTGGTGCGGTGCCCGGAGACCACGAGGTTGCCGTTCTCCCCCGGCATCGCCGACCCCGGCCACTGCGCAGGGCCCTTGTCGATGTTCCGCAGCGTGATCCCCTGCATCAGGTTCTGGTCCAGGCCGATCTTCGGGATGTAGATGTTGCCGATCTGGCGGATCGGCTCGGCCGCGTAGGGATCCTTCGGCACCGACACCGGGCCGCGCTCGACCGGCGCAACCTGACGCAACGGCACAGGTGCGCGCACGCGCTCGGGCTCCCGCGGTGCCTCCGGCTCCGGCTCCGGCTCCGGCTCGGGCTCGGGCTCGAGCTCGGGCTCGGGCTCGGGCTCGACCAGCGTGGGTTGGGGCACCGCCAGCTGCGTCGGCTCCAGCAGGAGCTCCGGCTCGTCGAGGACGGGACTCGAGGCCGTAGGGGCCGGGCGCGCGCCACCTACCCCGACCGCGTCGCTCGCCGAGAGCACGACCACGCCGCCCACCAGCCCGCTGGTGACCACGGCACCGCCCGACAGGAGGAGCGCGAGCCGGCGGCGAAGGTGGGGCACGATGGTGGATCGGCGCGTCGAGGCGATGAATTGATTGTCGCACGGCACTCCCGCTATGGCAGGGGCCACGTCGGTGCCGGATGGAGGTTGGTGGGGACGATGGACCAGGGTGACGACACAGCCGTGGCGCGACGCACCGCTGCGGCCGTCGCCGGTCACCTGGGGGACGAAGCCGCCGCCCGGGCCGGTCTCGGCGATCCCTCGCCCGCCGTCCGGGCCACCGCCCTGTCGGCGCTCGCCCGCATGGAACGGGCCACGACGGACGACGTGCGGGCCGCACTTGCCGACGGCGATCCGGCGGTGCGGCGACGAGCCTTGGAGGTCGCCGTCCCGTTCGCGGACGTCGATCTGGTGGGCATGCTGCTCCACGACGACGACGACCTGGTGGTCGAGACGGCGGCGTGGGCACTCGGGGAGCGAGGTGGGGACGACGAAGCGGTCGCCGCGCTGTCCGTCGTGGCGACCTCCCACGACGAGGCCCTCTGTCGAGAGGCGGCGGCGGCGGCCCTCGGAGCCATAGGCGACCCGGCCGGGCTGCCAGCGTTGCTGGCCGCCACCCGTGACAAGCCCGCGGTGCGCCGGCGGGCGGTGATAGCCCTCGCTCCGTTCGAGGGGGAGGAGGTGACCGAGGCCCTCCAGCGGGCGCTCACCGACCGTGACTGGCAGGTGCGTCAGGCCGCCGAGGATCTGCTGGCCGAGGACTGATCTGCCCCGGCGACTGTCACATCCCGATCGCGCGCGGTGTCTTCATGTCGCTCACCGCGACAGGGAGGACCACCGATGACCAGCACACCACGTATCCCGAAGGCCGAGATCACCGGCTTGTACGGGTACATGCTGAAGCGATTCAGCCGCAAGATGTTCGGCGACGTCCCCGAGCCGGCCGAAGTGATGTGGCACAACCGAGCGGTGCTCAGCAGCTCGCTCGGGTTCGGCCGCAAGGCCCAGAAGTGGGACGAGCTCGACCCCAACCTGAAGACCTTCGCCAACATGGCGGTGGCGGCGCTCGTCGGATGCTCGTGGTGCCTCGACCTGGGCTACTTCCACGCCCACCACACGGGGCTCGACGAGGCCAAGGCCAGCGAGGTGCCCCGGTGGCGGGAGTCGCCCGTGTTCACCTCGCTCGAGCGCGACGTCATGGAGTACGCCGAGGCCATGAGCCAGACGCCGCTGACGGTCACCGACGAGATGTGCGCCCACCTGCTCGACCAGCTCGGCGCGCCGGCCATGGTGGAGCTCACGGCCTCGGTGGCCTTCGCCAACATGTCCACCCGATCCAACGCGGCGTTGGGGATCGAGGCCCAAGGGTTCTCCAAGGCGTGCCAGCTGCCGCTGGCGGAGCCGTCGGCCGGGTACGCAACGCCGGCATGAGCGAAGACGCATTCGCGCGCCACCGCGCCCTCCTGTTCACCGTGGCCTACGAGATGCTCTCGTCGGCTTCCGACGCCGAGGACGTCGTGCAGGAGACGTGGTTGCGTTGGGCCGGAGTCGACCAGGCGGAGGTGCGCGACCCTCGGGCCTACCTGGTCCGCACCGTCACCCGTCAGGCGCTGAACCGGCTGCGGACGCAGGCCCGGCGGCGGGAGGACTATGTCGGCGAATGGCTGCCCGAGCCGCTGCTGACGAGTCCCGACGTCGCCGCCGACCTCGAGCTGGCCGACAGCGTGTCGATGGCCATGCTCACCGTGCTGGAGACGCTGGGCCCGACAGAGCGGGCCGTGTTCGTCCTGCGGGAGGTGTTCGAGACGCCCTACGAAGAGATCGCGGAGGCGATCGGCAAGTCACCTGCCGCCGTACGGCAGATCGCCCACCGTGCACGCGACCACGTCGCAGCGCGTCGCCCACGGATGCCGGTCACCACCGCCGAGCAGCAGGACGCCGTCCAACGGTTCCTCACCGCCATCCGCGACGGCGACCTGCAGGGCCTCCTGAACGTCCTCGCGCCGGACGTCGTCGCCGTCGCGGACGGGGGTGGTCTGGTCGCTGCTGCTCGTCGTCCGATCGAGGGGGCGGAACGGGTCGCTGCCTTCCTGCTCACCGGCAGTCGTGCCGCAGGCGACTTCGAGCTGCAGGCCGTCTGGCTCAACGGGTCGCCCGCCATCCGGATCGACATCGGCGGTCAGCTCGACACGGCGGTGAGCGTCGTCGTCGAGAACGGCCGAATCAACCGTCTGTACGCGATCCGCAACCCGAACAAGCTGGCCGGGCTCGATGCGGTCACCTCGATCAGCCGGTCATGAGACCGACGACGCAGCCCGACGCCTACCGGTCCGTCTCCATGAACATCACCCGCAGGGCGTCGAAGGTCTCGATGCACCTGCCGGCGCCTCGGGCCACGCACTCGAGCGGCTCGGCCGCGAGGTGCACCTGCAGGCCGGTCTCGGCCGTGAGGCGCTGATCGAGCCCCCGCAAGAGGCCGCCCCCACCCACGAGGTGGATGCCCTCGTCGATGAGGTCCTGGGCCAGCTCGGGCGGGGCCTGCCCCAGGCAGTGCACCACCGTGTCGACGATGGCGACGACCTGTTCCTCGATGGCATCGCGGATCTCGTCCGGCGACAGCACCACGGTCTTGGGCAAGCCCGTCATCAGGTCGCGCCCGCGCACCTCGGCCTTGACGCCGTCGTCGGTGGGGACGGCCGAACCGATGGCGAGCTTGATCTCTTCGGCCGTGCGCTCGCCGATGGCGATGCCGTACTCGCGCCGCACGTGCGTCTGGATCGCCGCATCCATGTCGAAGCCGCCGACCCGGATGCCCTCCAGGGCCACGATGCCGCCGAGTGACATCACCGCTACCTCGGTGGTGCCACCGCCCACGTCCACCAGCATGTTCCCGAGCGGCTCACCGATCGGCAGGCCGGCGCCGATGGCAGCGGCCATGGGTTGCTCGATCAGGTACACGTCGGTGGCTCCCGCGCCCCGGGCCGCCTCCTTGACCGCCCGCTTCTCGACGGGGGTGATGGCGGACGGGACGCAGATCAGCACCCGCGGGCGGTTGAGCCTGGAGATGCCGGCCCGGGTCAGGATGATGCGGATCATCCGCTCGGTGATGTCGAAGTCGGTGATGGCGCCGCCCTGAAGGGGCCGCACCGCCTGGATGTAGCCCGGCGTGCGTCCGATCATCTGCCACGCCTCGTGGCCCATGGCCAGCACCTCGTGGGTCGACATGTTGAGGGCGATGACGGTCGGCTCGTTGAGCACGATGCCGCGGGACTTGGCGTACACGAGGGTGTTGGCCGTACCCAGGTCGATGGCGAGATCCCTAGCCAGCGGGCGCACCGATCGCGGTCGTCATGCCCCCAGCCCGGACCGGCGGTCGTCCGGCGCGCCAGGATGCTCCGGCGCCGGCCGCTCGCGTGGCTCCGGCTCGAGTGCCTGCAGCTCCCGCCGGAACCCCTCGATGCCGGCTTCGAGCGAGGTGGGCTTGCGGTTGCGGGCGTAGATCACGAGCGCGCCGAGGAGGCTGATGGCCACAGCGATGCCGAGGTACACGAGGCTGCTCACGCGGTCGCGAGGCCGGGCTCGCCCGGAGCCTCGATGGATTGGGCTCGGGTGCCCCAGTCCGACCCGCCTTCCCACGTCTCCTTCTTCCAGATCGGCACCGTCGCCTTGAGGGTGTCGATGCAGAAGCGGGCCGCCTCGAAGGCCACGTCGCGATGGGGCGCGGACGCCACCACGATCACCGCCACGTCCAGCAGCTCGAGCTGGCCGATGCGGTGCAGCAGGGCGATGCGACCGACGTCGGGCCATCGCGACCTCGCATCGTCGATCACTGCTTGCATCCGCTTCTCCGCCTGCTCGACGTAGGCCTCGTAGTGCAGGCCGGTGACGCCGGTACGGCCGTCGGCGTGGTCCCGGACGGTGCCCGAGAAGAGCACCGTGCCGCCGCAGGAAGGGAGCGTCACCCACTCCAGGCCGGCGCCCAGCGGCAGCGGCTCCTCGCTGAGCGCGACCCAGTCATCGCCGTTGTCAGGGGCCAGCACGGCACCCATGGTACGGCCGGTCCGGGCCCGTCGAGCACGCCTCCGTCGCCGTCGGAGGGGCGCAGACAAAGCGCCCGAGCGCGCCGGTACGATCGGCGAGCGATGGCCTTCGACGATGACGGACGAGACGATGAGCCTCCGTCACCGTTGCTGCCCCCGGATGACCGGCTGTGGCGGCACCCCTCGGAACGGGTGACCACAGCGGCCGCAGGCGCCCCGCCCCGTCCCTCGAGCTCGGCCCGTAGCGAGCCCCGCCCGGTGCTGACCGCCCTCGCCGCCAGCACGCTCACCGCAGTGCTCGGCGTCGTCCTCATCGCGATGGTGGGGCCCGGTCCGCTGCGAACCGACCACACGATCGTCGAGCGTGAGGCGCGTCTCGTGCCGATGTCCGCGACCGACGGCGGGCCCGACGTCGCCGGGCTCACGGAGGCCCTCCGGGCGTCGGTGGCCCAGCTGAAGGTCGTGGGCACGAACGCCGTCACCTACGGCTCCGGCGTCATCATCCGCAGCGACGGCACGATGCTCACCTCGCACCGGCTCGTGGCCGACGCGAGGGTGCTGGAGGTCGTGATGCACGACGGGCGCCGGGTGGGGGCCCGGCTGGTGGGCTCGGACGAGGAGACCGATGTCGCCGTGTTCGACCTCGAGGGCGACGGCTTCGACGCCGCCGTGGTGGGCTCCTCGGCGGTGCTGAAGGTTGGTCAGCCTGTGATCACCATGGGCACGCCGACTCTGGCCAACAACGGTCCCGTCGTGTCGGTCGGGGTGATCAACGCCCTCGGCCAGACGGTCGCGGCCGGTGCCACGCGCCTGCTCGACATGATCCAGACCGCGCCGATCGCCGCGGGCTGCGCGGGAGGTGCGGTGCTCGACGCCTCCGGCAGCCTGGTGGGCATCGCGGCCCGCAACATCGCCACCGACGCCGGCATGGTGGGCTACGCAACCCCGATCGACGTGGCCGAGCTGGTGGCCGGGCAGCTGCTGACCGACGGCAAGGTCCATCGCGTCTGGCTGGGCATCGACGGTGAGGACATGCCGGCTCGTGCCGCTCGGGAGGCCGGAGTCGAAGGTGGCGCAGTGGTGCGGGCGGTGCAGCCAGGGAGCCCCGCCGAGCGGAGCGGCATCGTGCCCACCGACATGATCGTCGGGTTCAACGGGCGCCCGGTGGCCTCCATCTCGGCCCTCAAGGTGGCGCTGCGCCGCCTCGAGCCCAACGACCGGGTGGAGCTTGACGTCGTGCGCGACGGCCAGCGGGTGACGGTGCGCACCAGCCTCGCCGTCCGGCCTGCCGCCCAGCCCCCGCAGAGCTGACGGCGTAGCTGACGGCTCAGGCGGAGGTGGCGGCCCGAGCCGCCGCCCGGCCACCGCGACCGGCGATGTACACCGCCAGGCCCACGACGAAGGCCGCCAGCACGCCGGCCGCACCGAGGGACACCTCTTGGCGACGCTTCGGGCTCAGCTCGCGGTACCAGGACGCCTTGCGCGCCCCCACGATCGCCTCCTCGCTGGAGTACCGAGGCTTCCAACCCGACTCCTTGAGCCGGTCGTTGGCCACGATCCACGGGTGCTCGGCGTAGGGGACCGCATCGGGCGAGAGCTCGGTCAGACCCAGCCGGTGGGCCAGCGCGAGTGCCGGCCGGGCGAGCAGCTCGGGCATCGGCACGGTGGGGCCGGACGTCGCCAGCTGTCTCGCCGTCTCCATCGAGAGCCACCCGTCGGGCGCCACGTTGCAGGTGGCGCCGAGCCGGGTCTGCACCGCGTGAGCCGTGGCCTCGGCCAGGTCGTGAACGTGGAGGAACTGCTGCGCGGGCCCGGCCTCCCGGCTCCGGAACAAGGGCGGACGACCCAGCGTGCGGGCCAGCCACGACTCGGTCTCGTCGGCGAGGACCATGGCCGGCCGCAGCACGGTGACGGCGACGGCGGGGTGGTCGTCCCCCCACTCGGCCAGCAGGCGCTCGGCCTCGGCATGGCCCAGCCCGAACTCGAAGCGGGGGTTGGGGCGAAGGGGGGTGTCCTCCGACAGCGGCAGCGCGTTGTCGGGCCAGGCGCCGTAGACGGTGGCGGTGGAGAGGTAGACGATCGAGTCCACCCCCGCAGCGTCCGCGGCACGAAGGACGACACCCAGCCCGGCGGGCCCGCCGAGGTGCACCAGTGCGTCTGCATCCTCCAGGCGCCGGCCGAGCTCGGGGTCGGCAGCTGCGACCGGTGCGACGGTCGAGTCGTCCCCCAGCCGAGCGGTGACGGCGCGCCCGATCACACCAGCAGCGCCGGTGATCACAACCGTGCCCATGCACCTACCATGCCCTTGTGAGCACGCCTGGTCCATTCGGTGCCGGCAACCCCTTCGGCGGCATGCCGTTCTTCGGTGACCTGACCAAGCTCTTCTCGAGCCAGGGCCCGGTGAACTGGGAGGTGGCGCGCCAGATCGCCACGTGGACGGCCACCGAAGGAGAGCCCGAGGCGAACGTCGACCCGCTCGAGCGCATCCGCCTCGAGGAGCTCTGCCGGGTGGCCGAGCTGCACGTGGCCGACGTGACTGGCCTTTCGACGTCACCGTCGGGGCGTCGTGTCGCCGTGCGCCCGGTGGGTCGTGGCGAGTGGGCCGGTCTCACCCTGACCGCATACCGCACGCCGCTCGAACGGCTGGCTACGTCGCTCGGCCAGGCGACGGTCGACGCCGCCGACCCCTCGGCGCTCGGTGAGGACGAGCTCGAGCAGGGACAGGCCGAGCTGCTGGGTGGGTTCGCACAGATGATGAGCCCGTTGCTGCTCGGGATGCAGTCGGGCTTCATGGTCGGCCATCTGTCGCGGCGCTCGCTCGGGCAGTACGACCTTCCCATCCCACGCCCGCTCGACGAGGACCTGACCGTCATCGTGCCCAACCTCCTCGCCTTCGCGGAGGACTGGAGCCTGCCGCCCGACGACGTGCGCCTGTGGGTGTGCATCGACCTCGTGGCCCATCACGCCGTACTGGCCGTCCCCCACGTGCGGGAGCGTCTCGAGGGCCTGCTGCTGGAGTACGTGGGCGGCTTCCGCACCGACCCCTCCGGCCTGGAGAGCCAGCTCGGGTCCATCGACCCGAGCGATCCCTCGTCGTGGGAGCGCACCTTCGGCAGCCCCGACCAGGTGCTCGGTGCGATGCAGACCGAGGAGCAGCGCCGCCTGCTGCCGCGCATCGAGGCCGTCACCGCGGTCGTCGAGGGCTACGTCGACCACGTCATGGACACGGTGGGGCAGAACCTGATCGGCTCCTACGGCCCGCTGACGGAGGCGCTGCGCCGCCGCCGGGTCGAGCGCAACGACGGCGACCGGTTCGTCGAGCGGCTGCTGGGCCTTGCCCTCAACCAGGCGCAGTACGACCGGGGCGCGCGCTTCATCCGGGGCATCGTGGAGCGCGCCGGTGAGGACGGGCTGCTGCGGCTCTGGCGGTCGGACGCCGAGCTGCCCACGCCGGCCGAGGTCGACGCCCCCGGTCTGTGGTGGGAGCGCATCAACCTCTAGTGCGTCGGCAGGGCGCTACTAGTCCTCGACCGGCACGACGGCATGGCTCACCAGCACGCCGTCGGCCACCTCGAGGATCCCGTAGGTGTGCACCGGTTGGGCGCGGCGCTCGGTAGGTGAGCCGGGGTTGAACAGCCACTGCCCTTCGATGCCGACGCCGTCGAAGGGGATGTGGCTGTGCCCGTAGACGACGACGTCGGCCGACGGGAAGCGCCGGCGCATGCGGCCCGGGCGCCCGGCCGTGGGGCCGCTGTCGTGGATCATGCCGATGCGGACGCCACCTAGCTCCTCCGTGCGCACCTCGGGGACGGTGGCCGCAAGCGCGGGCTCGTCGTTGTTGCCGAGCACGGCGTAGACCGGCCCGAAGCCGGCCAGCTCGTCGAGCAGATCGGTGACGAGCACGTCCCCGGCGTGCAGCACCGCATCGGCCCGCTCTAGCTCGGCGTACACCTGGTCCGGAAGCCTTCGAGCCCGTCCACGTCGGAGGTGGGTGTCGGCCAGCACGAGCAACCTCATCCGCTCACGCTGCCCAAGGCACGACCCCTCGCGCAACCGCGCGACGGCCACCCACGTACGCGACACCCGCGAGGGTGGCCGCGACGCCGACAACGGCGAAGCCGTTCCGGAGCGAGGTCGTGATCACCACGGGCAGGAGCGCGCCCACCACCCACACCAGCTGGAAGCCGGCCTCGAAGCGGGCGAACGCCCGGCCCCGCACGGCGTCGGGGGCATCGCGCTGCACGAGCGCGTCGAAGGCGAAGCGCCCGGCGCTCGCGGCGAGCCCCACCGCTGCCGCCAGGAGCGCGGCCGGGAGCCGTCCGCCCACCTGGGTCATGGCGAAGGCGACGACGCCGACCAGAGCCAGCGAGCCGGCGATGATCTGCTCCTCGCGGAAGCGCAGCCGCAGCGACGGAGCCACCATCGCCCCGAGCAGCGTGGAGCCCATGCTGGCGGCGAGCACGATGCCGAACCACCACGAGGGTGCTCCGTCGCGTCGGAAGTCGAAGGCCACGAGGAAGGTGAGGAAGCCGACGACAGACCGCAACAGCGCCATGGCCACCGCCGCCAAGGGGATGCCGGCCGGTGAGGCGACGACGGAGGCATCGGCGCTGGCCTCGGCACCGTCTCCATCAGCGGCCAGCCGCCTCCGTTCCACCACCCGGGCCGACGTGACCGCGGCGGCGACGAACAGCGCGGCCGCCAGGCCGAGGACCCACTGTGCGCCGGCGAAGCGCAGCAACAAGGCGGCGGGCACGGCCGCGACGAAGCCGGCCACGACGCCCACCATCGAGAGCCGAGCATTGGCCTCCACGAGCTCATGGTCACCGTCGACCGCACCCGGGACGAGGGAGCTCTTGATCACCGAGTACGCCTTGGCCAGCACCAGCACGGTGAACGCAGCCGGGAAGAGCAGCAGCTCGTCGAGCACCTGCGCCATCGCCAGGCACGCGGCGGCTCGCCCCAGGCCGGTGAGCGCCATGAGGGCCCGCCGGCCCCAGCGGCTCCGGTCGATGAGCGGACCGAGGAACGGTGCGACGACGGCGAAGGGCGCCATGGTGATGACGAGGGACAGGGCCACCCGCTCACGTGCTGCGGTCGGCGAGATGCTGAAGAACAGCGAGCCGGCCAGCGCCATGGTGACCAACGTGTCGCCCGCCAGTGAGAACGCGTGCGCCACCGCCAGCCGTCCGAAGGGCGTGTCGGTCAGCGGTACCTGGGCTGCCGGGGGGATGCTCAGCGGTCGCCAACCGTCGTCCTCAAGGCTGGGTCCCGGCATGACGAAGCAATGGTATGTCCGACCTCTCGCACCTCCTCGGCGACGTCTACGGCGAGCGCGACCCCGACAGCCCCCCCGTCGCCGGCGAGCCCAGCGCCGACGAACGCGGGATGGGCTCCTCGGCCCGCAAGCCTGGAGCGCCCGACATCGACGACCTGCTCCGGTTCTCCGCGCCCGCTCGACCCGGCGCCGCTCCGGGACCAGCCCTCGACGACGACCTGGCCGCCGCGCTCTCGGCCGCTCTCGGTGACGTGGCCAAGCCCGTCCCGGCAGCCACCGCGGCCGACTTCGACGACATGCCCCCGCCTCCGGCACCCAAGCCGGCCCCGGTGGCACCGGCCCGCCAGCAGGCGGCAGCACCGGCGAGCTCGCCGGCAGCCGCCGTACGCGTGCCAACGCCCCAGCCCCCCGCCGGCTCCTCGGCCTGGTCGGCCGCTCCCCACCGGGCCACCGTGGAAGCCAGCGCCGGAAACCCCATGCCCGCTCAGCACCGCCTCTGGCAGCCGGGCGACGACGACATCTTCCCCAGCGCCACGGCCAAGCGCGCCAAGCGCTAGAGCTCGAGCGCTACCGCGCGTCAGCGTTGGACGGCAGTGACCGTGACCGGACGCTGGCCGGCAACCGCAGCGTGAAGGTCGACCCGCGGCCCTCCTGCGAGGACACGACCACATCGCCCCCATGGTTGTTGGCGATGTGGCGGACGATGGCCAGTCCCAACCCGGTGCCTCCCGAGTCGCGGCCGCGACCGTGGTCCACCCGGTAGAACCGCTCGAAGATCCGTTCGAGGTCACGAGACGGGATGCCGATGCCCTCGTCGCTGACGACCACGTCGGTCGTGCCGTCAACGGCCGCGGCCACCTCCAGGCGCACGGTGGACCCCTTCTCCGAGTACTTCAGCGCGTTCTCGAGGAGGTTGTGCACGGCCGACACCAGCTGACGGCGATCGCCGAGGACGGTGAGCTTCGCATCCGGCTCGTGGACCTCCAGCGTGATGCCCTTGTGCTGGGCCATGGTGCGAACCCGCTCGACGGCCTCGGCGATGACGAGGTGCAGGTGCACCAGCTCACGACGAGGGGCTTCCTCGGCCTCGATGCGGCTCAGGTCCAGCAGGTCGTCGATGATCCGGGCGACGCGGAACGACTCCACCTGCATGCGCTCCACGAAGCGGCGGATGGTGGCCGGGTCCTCCTCGGCGGCGAGCGTCTCGGCCAGCAGCCCGAGCGCCCCGATCGGGGTCTTCAGCTCGTGGGAGATGTTGGCCACGAAGTCCCGCCGGATGGCCTCGAGCCGGCGCCGCTCGGAGACGTCCTCGATCACCGCCACCGCGCCCACCTGGCCCCGCTCGTTGCCCAGAGGGGTGGCGGTGATGGTGAGGGTGCGCCGGGGCGGGCCGAACAGGTCGAGCGTCTGGGTGCTCGACGTCCCGGCCAGCGCCTCGTGCAGCAGGCGGCGCACGGACTCGGCGGCGATGGCCTCGGAATGACGCGTACCGATGTACTCGGCCGCCCGCTGGTTCCTGTGCACCACCTCGCCCGTCTCGTCACAGATCACCAAACCCTCGAAGACGTGCTCGAGCACCTCGGTCAGCCGATCGCTCCCTGCGCCGGACGCGTTGGCGGTGGAGGCGGCACCGTCGACGGCGCGCTGCAGCGAGTCCAGCGCGTTCTCCAGGCCGCCGCGGCCGTCGAACTCCAGATCCCCGCCCGAGAGTCGCGTGGTCAGAGCCCCCAACCGGCGGGCGACGCTGCGCCTCGAGCGCCAGACGAGGAGACTGACCAGAGCGACCAGCCCTACGGCGACCGCGATCTCCATGCCCTGCATGCTACGGCCGGGTTCAGCTCCGGCCGAGGACGTCCCGCTCGATGGCCGGACCCGCGTCCGACGGGTCGACGGCGCGAGGACCGACCAGCGAGGTCACGGCCACGAACCCGTCCCGCACCACCGCGGAGTCGGTACCGGCCTCCAGCTCCTCCTCGGTGTCACGCAGCACGAGCTGCAGGCGGCCGCCTTCCTCGCCCTCGAGCACCGTGCGCACCACTCCGAACTGCGCGAGGTCTGCGGCCTGCACCCCTCGCACCTGGTCGAACGCCACATTCGGCACGTTGACGTTGAGCACCGTGCGGGGCGGCGCCTCGGCCACCCAGGAGACGGCGGCCGCCCCGAACGCCCCAGCCGTGGCCAGGTGCCACGGATCGCCTGCGACCTGGCTGACGGCCACGCCCTTCAACCCGAAGCTCGCGGCGGCCAGCGCCGCGCCCACCGTGCCCGAGAAGAGCACGGAGCGACCGGTGTTGCCGCCCAGGTTGATGCCCGACGCGACGATGTCGGGCGAATCGCCGAACGCGCCCAGATGGGCGGCCATGACGGCCATGCCCGGCGGCCCGTCCACCCCGAACACGGGGACGTCGGCCAGCCCGTCGAGCTCGAATCGCTCCACGGCCACGCCGCTGGCGTGGCCGGGTCCGAGGGCGGCGCCTGATCCGCTCATGTCGATCAGCGGCGCGGCCACCACCACGTCGTGGCCCGCCTTCACCATCGCGCCCGCCAGCTCGAGGATGCCCGGGGCATGGACCCCGTCGTCGTTGGTGACCAGGACCCGCACGGTTGTCAGTGACCCTCGAACGTCGGGCTGCGCTTGTCGAAGAAGGCCTGTCGTGCCTCCTTGGCGTCGTTGCTGCTGAAGGCCTTGGCGATGCTGGAGAGCTCGTAGCGCACGTGCGCCTCGAGGTCGAGGTTCGTCGTGGCCCGCCCGAGGGTGCGCTTGGTGAGACGCGCCGTGATGGGCGAGCGCTCGGCGAGGAAGGCGCAGTACTCGCTCAACCGGGCGTCGAAGGCGTCGTCCTCCACGATCTCGCCGACGAGACCCATGCGGAGCGCCTCTTCGGCGCCGACGGTGCGGTTCTCGAGCAGGAACCGCATCGACTGCTCGTAGCCGATGGCTTGAGGCAGGGTCCAGGTCAGGCCGCCATCGGGCGATCCACCGATGCGGGGGTACCCGGCGATGAACCGAAGGCTGGCAGCACCGAGCCGGATGTCGCAGGCCATGGCCAACGACATCCCGGCGCCGGCCGCCACCCCGTTGACTCCGGCGACGATGGGCTTGTCGCACACCTGCCGCAGCACGAGGGGGAAGCGCCCCACCCAGCTGACGTCGTCGAGGAACTGGGACTGCGGGGTGAGGGGCGAGGCGTCCGGCCCCGCGCCCGAGAGGTCGAGGCCGGAGCAGAACGAGTCGCCGCTGCCCGTGATGGCGAGCACCCAGACGTCGTCCTCCCGGCTCGCCTCCTCGACCGCGGCGATGACCGACCAGGCCAGCTCGCTGCTGAGGGCGTTCTTCTTCTCCGGGCGGTTCAGCCGGATGGTGCGCACGTGGCCGGCGTCGGTGATCTCCAGGACGGTCATGGCTGGAGCGTACGCCGCGGCTCCGCCCGAGCGGCCGTCCTGGTGGTGGTCGAGCTACTCGCCGGCTGGGCTCGCAGGGGTCGGTGCCGGCGGGTCGGCCTCCTCGGGCAGCCCCAGGTCCCACTCCAGGAGGAGGTTCTCGCGCTCGGCATCGCGCACCACCCGCTCACGGTTCCGGCGGAACTGCGGGTCGTGGGGAGGCAGGAGCAGCAGGCGAGCCATGGCCCGCTGCCGGAACTCCTCGATCGAGCTGCGGTCACCGAAGTCGGAGTGGATCTCCCAGTGCGGCGCCACCGGCCCGAGGTAGACCACCCGGATGTGCCCGCGAGGGGGCTGGTGGGACTCCTGGGGCTGGGCGAGCATCGACATGGGGTCGATGGTACCCGGCGTCCCTGCGGCGACCCCAGGCTGCCCGGGCGATCGAAGACGCCAGCCGCTGCGGCTAGAAGTCGTCCCGGTTCGCCAGCGTGACGGTGACGTTGACCCGCTCCGAGCCCCGGTACAGCTGCACGGCCACCCGTTCCCCCGGCTGATGGCGCCGAACTTCGGTGACGACAGCCGCCGAGGAGCGGATGTCGGTGCCGTTGATGCGCGTGATCACGTCGAAGCGCCGGAGATCGGCCGCCGCCGCGGGCGATCCAGGCACGATCTCGGAGATCACCGCGCCGCTCGTGGCCGTCGTCGTGATGCGCTCCCGCACTGCGTCAGTGAGGTCCTGCGTGCTCACGCCCATGAAGGCCTTGCTCTGAGCGACGTTGCCGCCCTTGCGCAGGTCGTCGATGACGGGGATGGCCGTGTCCATGGCGATGGCCAGGCCGATGCCCTCGGCCGCCGAGGCCCCACCGCGCAGGACGGCGGTGTTGATGCCGACGACACGTCCGGCCGCATCCACCAGCGGGCCACCGGAGTTGCCGGGGTTGATGGCTGCATCGGTCTGGATGAGGCCCTCGAGCTGGTCGATCGAGCGGTCCTTGGCCGACACGATCCCCGTGGTGACGGTCGGCCCGCCGGGAAGCGCAAGCGCGTTGCCGATAGCGACCACCTCGTCACCCACTCGCAGCGGAGCGGACTTCCCCAGTTCCACGGCGGGAAGGCCGCTCGCGCCCCGGATCCGCAGGAGCGCCAGGTCGGCGAGGGAGTCGGCACCCACCAGGTCGGCCGGGCGGGCCGCCACCTCGCCCTCGAGGGTCACCTCGATGCGAGAGGCGCCCTGTACGACGTGGGCGTTCGTCAGCACCTCGCCGTCGGGCGTGATGATCATGCCGGTGCCGGCCCCCGCCCCTCGGGTGCTGGTGGTGCGGATGGCCACCACCGCCGGCTGCACCCGCGCCAGCACGCCCTGGATGTCGAGCGGCTCGCCTCGCAGCTCGAGGGAGGTGCCGTTCGCCGCGGGACCCTGGGCCTGCAGCTGTGTGCCGTCGTCCGTGACGCGGTCGGCCACCAGGAAGCCGCCGACCCCCGCGAGCGTGCCGACCATGGCCGCCACCAGTGCGACCAGGAGCAGGCCGGGGCCCCGGCGTGCGGGCGGGGTCGGAGGAGGACCCATCGCCGGTGGAGGAGCCATCGGAGGTCCGGGCGGACCGGCCGGTCTCGAACCCGGTGGAGCCCACCCGTTCGGCCACGGTGCGGCGTTGATCCGAGGTTCCTGTCCAACGGCGGGAAGCTCGCGGGTCGGGTCGCTCTGAGGGTCGGTCATGGCGCTTGTCGGACGAGGCCCCGAGGAGGCCGTCGTCGCTTGGTCAGTGCTCGGTCCGGCGCGTGGAGACGTCACGCTCCGAGTCCGACGGCAGCTCCGGTGCCGGCTCACGGGAACCTGCTTCGAACTCGTTCTTCGCCTGTCCGAGCGACCGGGCCAGCTTCGGCAGCTTGGAGCCCCCGAACAGCACGAGCACGACGAGCAACACGATGATCAATTCGGTGGGTCCCGGCATTCGCTGCTCCCTAGATCAAGGCCGACGCCAACAGGGGAAGGTCGTCTGCGTCGGTGACACTGAACGGTACCCCGCCCAACCCCGCTACAAGACTCGTGACTCCGATGCGGGCCCACTCCTCGCGCTGCGCGCGCACATCCTCGACAGTGCCCACGAGCCGTCCCCGTCGCCATTCGGCAAGGGACTCGGGCACCACGCCCGGAGGGGAAACCTGTCGGAGCCGCTCGAAGCGGCGGCGCAGGTCGGCCTCGTCCTCCCCCACCAGCGCGTAGAGACCGACCGAGCGGGTCACGTCGGCCGGGTCTCGACCGATGCGCTCACACGCCCGGTCGAGCACGTCGGCCCGACCCTTGTAGTCGTCGAAGGTCCACTGCCACACCGTGTTCCAACCGTCTGCGTGCCGGGCCACGACGTCCAACAGGCGGTCACCCTTGCCGCCCACCCAGAGGGGCGCGGCGTCACCCACCACCTCGCGCATCACGATGAGCGCCTCGCGCAGCTGTTCCAGCCGCAAGCCAGGGCGGAGGAAGGGCACACCGGCCGCGCGGAACTCCGCCTCCAGCCACCCGGCGCCCACACCGATCACCGTGCGGCCCGGCGCAAGGGCCGTGAGGCTCTCGAGCTGCGTGGCCAGCAGCCGCACGGGACGCAGCTGGGGGCACAGCACCAGGGTGCCGAGGCGGACGTCGTCCACCTGGCGCGCCAGCGCAGCCAGGCCGATGATCGGATCGAAGCCGAAGTGCTCACCCGGCGGGGCGCCGTACTTGTCGATGGACATGAAGAGGTGGTCGGCCAGCCACACCGAGTCGAACCCGGACGCCGATGCGTTACGGGCCCACTCCACCACCGTGGACCAGGCCAGGAGCCCCCGCCCGCCCGGCACCGAGTAGTCGTACTGCGGCAATGCGAAGCCGACGTCCACGCGGCGCGAGCGTAGGGGCCGTGCTCGAGTGCGTCGTCAACATCAGCGAGGGTCGCGACGTCGACCTGGTGCGCCGGATCGCTCTCACAGCCGGGGACCACCTCCTCGACGTGCACAGCGACCCGCACCACCACCGGTCGGTGCTGACCCTGGCTGGGCCCGAGGTCGACGAGGCCGCGTACGTGGTGGCCGCCGCCGCGGTCGCCTGGCTCGACCTACGAGGCCACGAAGGGGTGCACCCCCGCCTCGGCGTCGTGGATGTGGTGCCGTTCGTGCCGCTGGAGGGGTCCGGGCTGGACGACGCCGTCGCGACGCGTGACCGCTTGGCGCGAGACGTCGGGGCCGACCTCGAGCTGCCGTGCTTCCTCTACGGCCCGGAGCGCTCGCTGCCCGAGGTGCGTCGGTCCGCCTTCGGGCCCGACCTGGCGCCCGACCACGGCCCCCGGGAACCACATCCGACAGCAGGCGCAGCCTGCGTCGGAGCTCGGCCGGTGCTCGTGGCCTACAACATCTGGCTCGCCCCGCCGGCCACGGCGGCCGACGCTCTTCGGGTAGCGAGGGCCGTGCGGTCGCCGCTCGTGCGCACCCTCGGGCTCGACGTCGGAGGACGACCGCAGGTGTCGTGCAACCTCATCGCGCCGCACGTCTCCGGGCCGGCCACCGTCTTCGACGAGGTCAACCGCTTGGCCCCGGCCGAGGGAGCCGAGCTGGTAGGGCTGCTCCCGCGCGCCGTGCTCGACGGCGTGCCGGCCCACCGCTGGGACGAGCTCGGCATCGGAACCACGGAAACGATCGAGGCCCGCCTGGAACAGGCGGGCCTCGATGGGGGAAGTTCTGCAAGGCCTTGAGCGCTCGCACCGCCGGTCGTGGGGGGCGGTGCGGTCGCTACGAAAGGCCGGTGACCCTGCTCAGGCGGTTGCCGCTCCACCCGAACGGCGGGCGAGTGCGCGTGCACGACGAATGCGACGCCGTTCCCGCTCGCTCATCCCACCCCAGATGCCGAACTTCTCTCCGTTGGTCAGTGCGTACTCCAAGCAGTCCTGCTGGACGATGCAACCCCGGCACACCTCCTTCGCCTCACGCGTCGACGCGCCGCGCTCGGGAAAGAACAGGTCGGGATCGACGCCCAGGCAGTTGGCCTTGAGCTGCCATGTGCGGTCTTCCTGCAGAAACTGGTGCACAGCAAGCTCCGTAGCCATGTGGGGGCTCCCCTCAGTCGGCGTATAGCACCGATGTAATTACAACAGTGTGATCATTGACCGTCGGGCGGGAAAGCGCAAGTGAAACTTTGGACGCCGAGCGCTTCAGCGGGCGCTGCCAGTGACCAACCAGCGGTCACCTGCGAAGCGAGAGCCGAGCATCACGACGCGGGCGCCCATCAGCAGACCTATGGCGACCCAGAGCCAGCCGATGCCGAGGTCGAGCGCCACGACCACGAGCGCGGCCGGCACGAACACGAGAGCGGCCACGACCATCGCCTTGGCCAGGAACGCCATGTCGCCGGCGCCGATCAGCACCCCGTCGAGCACGAAGACCACCCCGTTCACCGGCTGCAGGACGGCTACCGCCAACAGGAGGAACGCGGCCAGCCGGACGACCGCGGCGTCGTCTGTGAACAGGCGTGGCAGCGCCGGTGAGGCGACAGCCACGACCACGGCCAGGAGGCACCCGGCGGCGGCCCCCCACTCGACCAGCCGCCGGCCTGCCTGGCGGGCGTCGTCGGGGCGCTCGGCACCGAGCAGGCGGCCCACCAGTGCCTGGCCGGCGATGGCCAGCGCGTCGAGCACGAGGGCCAGGAACGACCAGATCTCGAAGGCGATCTGGTGGGAGGCCAGCTCTACCGTGCCGAGCCGGGCCGCCACCGCAGTGGCCACCGTCAGGGCGAGGCGAAGGGCCAGGGTGCGGAAGAACAGGTCCCGCCCGACCACGGCCACGCGCCGGATGGCGGCCAGCTCGGGGCGAACGCCGATGTCGCGAGACCGCACGTCCGCCGCGATCTTCCGCACGTAGGCCGCCGCGGCTCCCATCTGGGCGATCACCGTCGACAGGGCCGAGGCACCGATGCCGAAGTCGAACCCGTAGATGAGCACCAGCTGGAGAGCCAGGTTCCCCGCCACCGACACCACGGCGACCACGAGCGTCGTGCGGGTGTCCTGCAGACCCCGCAGGTAGCCGGTGCCGGCGAGGGTCACCAGCAGGGCAGGGACACCCACCAGGCTGATGCGCAGGTACACCAGGGCGTGCGGGCGGACGGTGTCGCTGGCGCCCATGAGGTCGACGAGCGCCGGCGCCAGCGCCAGACCGAGCGCCGTGACGACCAGTCCGAGCCCGACGGCGAGCCACATGCTCTGCACCGCCTGATGGGCGGCCCGGTCCGGCTGCCCCGCACCCACCAGACGAGACACCGATGCGGTGGTGCCGTAGGCCAGGAAGACGAAGACGGCGTAGCCCGTGAGGAGGATGGTGCTGGCCACCGCCAAGCCACCCAGCTGTGGCGTGCCGAGCCGGCCGACCACGGCGGTGTCGGCCAGCACGTACAGGGGCTCGGCGGACAGCGCTCCGAGGGCGGGCAGGGCGAGGCGGACGATCTCGCGGTCGATTGCGAGCGTCAGGCCGGGATCTCCTCCACCAACCGCTCCCGCGGCGAGGTCAGCTCGTCTGCTTGCACCGCCTCGGCGGCATGGGGCGTGAGCCGCAAGACGTGCTGATAGCCGAACAGCGTCGGCCGAAGCCGCACGAGAGCGTCGTCGATCCGCCTCACCGCTCGGAGCGCCGGCAGCTCCTCGGTTTCGGCCACCGCGCCGAGGGGCAGCCCGGTCGCGGTCTCCTCGAGGATGTCGAAGCCCGCGGCGCGAACGGTGCGGCGGAGCGTATGGCGGGTGAAGAACCGCAGGTGGGTGTCGTCGAGGATCCCTCGCCGGTCATAGCCGAACCGGCCGGCCAGCACGCGAGCCCTCGGGTACCAGTGCCCGAAGTTGGGCACCGACAGCAGCACCTCGCCTCCGGGCCGCAGCACCCGGCGGATGTGGCGGAGGGCGTCGGCCGGGCGGGAGACGTGCTCGATCACGTCCCCGGCCACGAAGATGTCGAAGCCTTCCCCCACCTCGCTCGGCAGACCCTCCTCCAGGTCGGCCAGCACGAAGCGATCGGTGCGCTCGCGCACCGAAGGGATCTCGACGACGTCCACGCCGGTGACGTGGTGGCCGGCCGCGCGGCTCCGTTCGGCGAACAGGCCGCCCGAACAGCCGATGTCGAGCACCCGTGCGGGCGGGCGGCCCTCCAGCATGCGCAACATCACCGCGTGGGACGAGCCGTCGCCCTCGTGGAACTGGTACTCGTCGTCGTACTTGACCCATTCGGGGGTGCCGAAGCCCTTGGTGGCCAGCTTGAACTCGACCACGTCGCGCACGACGTCCCAGGCGTACCGCATGCCGTTCACGTAACAGATCTCGTCCCCGTAGTAGGTGGGGATCGGGATCTCGAGGATGCGGCCGCCGGCATGGAGGATCTGGGCGATGATCTGGGTGTCGAAGTCGAAGCCGTCGCTGTTGGCCTCGAACGGGATGGCTTGGAGCACCTTGGTGCTGTAGGCCCGGTACCCGGAGTGGAACTCCGTCAGATCGGTGGCGAGCAGCCGGTTCTCGAACGTCGTGAGGATGCGGTTGCCCAGCCGCTTGTAGAGCGGCATCCCACCCGCCTTCGCCGCGCCGGGCACCATCATCCGAGAGCCGAACACGGCAGCGGGAGCGTCCGGCCCCTCGAACGGGGCCAGCATCTCGGGCAGGCACTCCGGTGCGTACTGGCCGTCGCCGTGCAGCAGGACCACCACGTCGAGCCCGTGGTCGATGGCCAGCCGGTAGGCCGCCTTCTGGTTGCCGCCGTAGCCCAGGTTCTTTGTGTGCCGCACGACGGTCGTCTTCGTCACGGAGACGCCCGCACCCCACTCCCGGGCGTGGTCGTAGGTGTCGTCGTGGCTCGCGTCGTCGGAGATGATGATCTCACTGACCCGTGCCAGCAGATCGCCCGGGATGCGCTCGAGGGTCGCGGCGAGCGTCGACGCCGCGTTGTACGCGACCACGACGATTCCGACCTTCTGCCCTGTGACTTGTCCTCGCACGTGCACAAGTACAGCAGACGGCTGCGCGGATCGAGTGGCTCCGGAGCCGTCGCGGTGCTTCACCTGAGCCGTGCGCCTCACTACCCTCGCCGGGTGCCAGCCACCGGATCGCTGACCGTCGGTCGCGCCCGCGCGCTCGTCGGACTCCTCGCCCTGGTGGTCCTCGCAGGGAAGCTGCTGCTCGCGGCTGGCACCTTCGGCACGGAGGACGTCCGGACCTGGACGGGCTTCGCCGCAGGAGTCAGCCGGGAAGGTCCGGTCGGGGTGTACGGAATCGACTTCGGCAGCCTCAACGGCACGTTGTACAACCACCCGCCGCTCGTCGGCTACTACCTCGCCTTCATCAACTTCGTCGCCAGGTTCGGGGTGCCGCTCGGGCAGACGTTGCGAGCCGTGTCGAGTGCGGCGGACGTCGTGTCGGCGCTGCTGGTGTTGGAGATCCTCCGGAGCCGGACCTCCCTAACGCGAGCGGCCATCTGTGGCGTCGGCGTGGCCTTGAGCCCGGTGCTGGTGCTCGTCTCGGGCTACCACGGCAACACCGACCCCGTCTTCGTCATGCTCGTGCTCCTGGGCACCTTCCTCCTCGTCGACAAGCATCGGGCCGCTTCGGCCGGTGTGGTGCTGGGCCTGGCGGTCGGCATCAAGATCGTGCCGGTCGTGGTGCTGCCGACGCTCGCGGTGTACCTGCTGCGCAGCCGTCGCGACCTGCTGCTCCGGGTCGCCGTCGCCTCCGCCGTCACGATGCTCATCACATGGGGCCCGGCCCTGCTTCTGCAAGGAGCGGCCGTCATCGAGAACGTCCTGGGCTACAAGGGCGTGAGTGACCGGCCGTGGGGGATCGTGCGCGCCGCCGTGAACCTGGGTCATCCCGCAGTGGCCGACTTCCTCGCCGGCCCGGGCTCGAGCCTCGTGGTGCTTGCCTGCGCACTGCTCCCGGCGGTCCTGGCCTGGCGCCGGCCGCGGGCCACGGTGCAGTGCGTGGCACTGAGCCTGGCCGCCCTCCTGCTCCTGTCCCCCGCGTTCAGCGTGCAGTACTTCGCGTGGGCACTTGCGGCCGCGTATCTGCTCGACCCGTGGAGCGCCACGCTCTACAACGCCGTCGGTGGGGTGTTCCTCTTCCGTATCTACCAGCGCTGGGCCGGCGAGAGCTGGGCCGACGTGAGCAACGGGCAGGTGCTCGTCTCCTCGGAGGTGGCCATCGGCGCAGTGCTGTGGTGCACGCTCGCCCTGGTCGTCGCACGCGGAGTGCTGTCTGTACTCGCGAGCGACGCCCGAATTCACAGCCTCCCCGCGACCGTGGAGCCAGACTGCCGCCATGGAAGTCGAGCTGCGTCCGATCACCGCTGACGAGTTCCCGGAGTACTCGCGAGTGCTGCACACCGTGTTCGGCGACGTCGCCACCGATGACTCGATCGAGCACTGGCGGGGCCTGACCGAGCTCGACCGCACGATCGCGGTCATCGAGGACGGAAAGATCGTGGCCACCAACGGCGCGTTCAGCTTCGACCTGGCCCTGCCCGGTGCGACCACCGTCCCGTGCGCCGGGGTCACCGCGGTGGGAGTGCTCCCGACGCACCGCCGCCGGGGCCTGCTGCGCCGCATGATGGCGCACCAGCTCGACGACGTCGCCGGCCGGGGTGAACCGGTGGCCGTGCTGACCGCCTCGGAGAGCGTGATCTACCCGCGGTTCGGCTACGGCCAGGCCGCCGGCTTCGTGAGCTGGTCGCTGGCGACGACGGGTGTCACGGTTGCGCATCCGCCGTCCCCCGGCGGCCGTATCCGGCTGCTCGACCGCACCGAGGCCGGCCAGGTGCTGCCCACCATCTACGACCGGTGCTGGCGCGCCCGTCCGGGCCAGCTCTCGAGGAACGCGGCCTTCTGGTACAAGACGCTTCGCGACCCTGAAGCCGAGCGCGACGGTGCTTCGGCCTTCTTCTTCGCCGTGCACGAGTCCGCCCACGGCGAGCCCGACGGGTACGCCATGTTCCGGCGCAAGGGACTGTGGGAGGCCGGGCTGCCGGCGCAGCAGGTGCTGGTGGACGCCGAGCTCATCGGAGTGGATGAGCAGGTCGAGGCGACGCTGTGGACGTTCCTCCTCGAGCTCGACCTGGTGCGCACCTTGAAGGCCTACTCCCGGCCGGCCGACGAGTCCTTCCGCTGGCGGCTGGCCGACCCCCGACGGATGCAGATCACCTACGCCGCCAACGACCACCTGTGGGTGCGCATCGTGGACGTGGCCGGCGCGCTGGCCGCCCGCCGCTACCGCACCGAGGACCGACTGGTGCTCGAGCTGGCCGACCCGTTCCGTCCGGCCAACGAGGGGCGGTGGGCCGTCGAGGGCGGTCCGGACGGTGCCGTCGTCCACCGCACCCAGGACCCCGCCGACTTCAGCCTGGGAGCGCCGGAGCTGGGCGCCATCTACCTGGGCGGGGTGGCCCCGACGGTGCTGGCCCGGGCGGGGCGCGTCATCGAGCACCGCCCCGGAGCCGTGGCCCGGGCCGACCTGTTCTTCGGCTGGGCGGTGGCGCCGTGGTGCGCCAACGACTTCTGAGGCTCAGCCGGCCCGACGGCCGCCGCGGCCACCGCGCATGGCCCGCTTCTGCTCGATGAAGTCCACGAGCACGTAGTCACCCAGCGTCTCCGGGGTGGTGAAGAAGGCGCGGCCCTGGTTCATCTGGGTGAGCTTCTCCACGAAGTCCCGCAGGTAGCTCGTGGCGTCGAGCATGAAGGTGTTGATGCGGATGCCGTCGCGAGTGCACCGGTTGACCTCGGCGAGGGTCGCGTCGACGGTCTCCTGCACGGGCGGGTAGTTGAAGAAGGGCTCGCCGTTGCTCATGATGTGGGCCGTCGGCTCGCCGTCGGTGATCATGATGATCTGCTTGGTGCCCGTCTGGCGCCCCAGCAGGCGGCGGCTGATCTGGAACGCGTGCTGCATGTTGGTGCCGTAGACGAAGTCCCACGACACCTCGGGCAGCTGCTCGGCCTTGAGCTCGCGCGCCACCTCGCTGAAGCCGACGATGCCCAGGAAGTCCCGTGGGTACTGGCTCGAGATGAGCGAGTGAAGCGCCATCGCCACCTTCTTGGCGGCGAGGAAGTTGTCCCTCATCGGCATGGACAGCGACAGGTCGAGCATGAGCACGGTGGACGTCCGGGTGAGCGTCTCGGTGCGCTCGATCTCGAAGTCCTCCGGCGAGAGCGACACAGGCGTGCCGCCGCCGGTGCGGGTGATGGCGTTGCGCACCGTCCGCTCGATCTGCAGGTTGAACGGGTCACCGAACTCGTAGGGCTTGGTCTCGTAGGTGCGCTCGTGGCCGATGCCCGCCGGATCGATCTGGTGGCGCCCCATCCGGTCCTTGTCCAGCTTGGCGAACAGGTCGTTCAGCGCGTTGGAGCCGATCTTGCGCAGGCCGCGAGGCGTGAGCTCGAGCCGGCCTTCCTTGTTCTCGATGAGCCCGGCCTGCTCGAGCATCTTGGTCATCTCGGCCAGCTTCTCGAGCGACTGCGCACCCTCGTCGCCGAGGAGCTCACGGGCGCGGTCGATGTCGACGTCGGCGAGGGCACCAGGGTTGTTGGCCGAACGGAGGAGGTTCTCCAGCTGGTCGATGTCGCCGAGCTCGTTCATGAGCTGGGCGCCCTCGGCCATGCCCAGAGGGTCCTGGCCGCTGAAGTTGTACCGCTTCTCCCAACCGGCCTCGGGAAAGGCCGACCGCAGGTTCTGGCCCAGGCGGTCCATCTGCCAGCGGAGGTCCATGTCCTCCATGAGCTGGTTCATCAGGCCCTGCAGCTGGGCCCGCTGCTCGGGGGTCATCGAGTTGAGCATCGCCTGGGCTGCGGCCATCTGCTGGGCCATCTGCTCGAGCAGCTCGTCGAGGGTCTCAGGGTTGTCGGGGAAGAAGTCGCCGAAGCGCTCCATGAACTGCTGGAACGCCGAATCGGTGTTCTGCCCGGCCTCGCGCATCTCGAGCAGCTGGTTGAGGCCGTTCATCATGTCCTTCATGCGCTGCATCTGCTCGGGACCCATGTCCTGCAGCGCACCGGCCATCTGGTTGAACTGGCTCTGCATGAGCTGCTGGCGGAGCTTGTCGAGCAGCTCGTCGAAGCGCTCACGGGCCTCGCTCGACGTGAACTCGTACTCCTGGAGCTCCTTCACCTGGCCGGCCAGGTCGGGCGGCAGGAAGTCGAGCTTGGCCTGGCGCTCCTGGGCCACCTCGTCGGTGATCTCCTGACGACGCTGGTCGCCGGACGCCCGGGCCTCGTCCACCAGCTCCTGGAGGCTCTGGCGCTCCTGCTCGACCACCTCGCGCAGCTCCTGGGCGATGTCGTCGTAGGCGCCGCCGAGGTCGTACTTCTCGAGCTGGTCGCGCTTGCGGCGGCGCAGCTTCTCCATCAGCTCGCGGATGCCGGACACCCGCTCGTCGTTCCGGTCGCGGAACCCTTGCTGCAGCATGCGCCGCAGGGCCGCGTTCAGGTCACCGTGGTACAGCAGGTCGTCGGTGAGCTCGGCCATGATGTCATCGGCGTCGAGCTCGAAGCCGACCTGCGAGCCATCCCAACGGGAGTACCGGAACCTCGACATGGGTCCACCCTACGTCCGGGGCCGCCTCTGCGGACGGGGTCGGCCGGGTCGCGTCACGAGCGGGCAGGCGGGGGCAGGGACGACGGCGGCGGCAGCGGCGGTGCTGCGGGCCGCGGAGGGGGCGCGGGCTCGGGCGGGCAGTCCGCGCCACCCTCGACGAGCGCGATCCACTCCGGCCGGCTGAGCTCACGCGTGGTCGCGGCCGCCTGCTCGACGGCGGCCAGGTCTGGCCCCATGCCGAGCACCCGGACGATCACCCCGTCCGGCTCCCGCCAGGTGGCCAGCACCGGCCCGCCTCCTCCCTGGCGCCATGGCTCGCCGACCACCATCTCCCTGCCTCCCACGATCTTGCGGTTCAGCCCGACGCTGAGGAACCGGACGGCGTGGAGGTCGTCGTTCGAGCCGACGGATCCGGTGACGCTCAACATCGCCCCGATCGCCGCGTCCGGCGCCCGGTAGCGAACCTGGTACCCGGCCGGAGGAACGATGAACTGCAACGCCTGCGGCACGCCTTCGTACACCTGTCGGTGCCCCGCCGGCATCGCCGTCGGGGGAAAGCGGAGGCCTCCGTCGACGACCACCAGCGAGTCGGCCAGGGCGACCAGCTCACCGATGCGATCGGTGCCCCACCGCCGGCCGTAGAGCCCGACCGACAGGCCGCCCTCACGCCAGGCGATCACCGTTCCGAGCTCGGGCAGGATCGCCTGCTGAAAGACGGTGATCGGGGCTGCGACACCCTCGGTGCCACGCACCCGCACCTGCGTCTTGGGCCCGTCCCCTCCGTGGTCGCCACTGCCCCAGACCACCCCGAGCATCGGACCGTCGTACGGATCGGCGTGAGAGGTCTCGCCGTACAGCCGCACGCCGCCCCGCCGCTCCCGTTCCCCGCTACGCCATCGACCTGCGCTGCAGAGCCTGAGGTCTCCGAGAGCCACCTCCACGGGCGGCGCGAACCGGCGGTCGGCCGCTGCGGCACCGGGCAGGGCCACCTGCGGGTGGCACCGCACCTCGAACCAGGCGGTCACCGCTCGCTCGGCGACCTGAGTGTCCTGCGGGGACCCGGAGCCGCCGAAGACCACGGTCGCCGGCTCGCGGAGCTCCGGAGGAGCCTCGGCCAGGAGCTCCTGGAGCCTCTTCTCACCGGCCGGGGTCGTCCCGCCGTCGAAGGCGTCGCAGAGATCTGCCGTCTTCTGGTCGAGCGCGGTCGCCACTGCGGCCGGCGGAGAAGGCTTGGTGGCTGCCCCGCAGCCGGCAACGACGGTCGTCAGCGCCACGAGAGCCACCCACGAGACCCATCTCCTGCGCACTGAATACCCCCTCCGTCCCCTGCCGGGACGGGAGCAAGTGTGACAGTGGTCAGCCCACCGCGCAGCGTGCGGTGGCGCGGTCAGCTGGGGAGCTGGAAGCCGGCCTTCAGCTGCTCCCAGAGCACCTGCGAGGCGGCCCAGTCCTCTTCCCTGGTCTGGAAGTTCAGCGCGAACCCGTAACGGTCACCCACCACGATGCCCAGGTTGTAGGCGTGGAGGGTTCGTCCACCCTCGCGATACGTGTACTCCCACAGGGCGGCCTGGTGGCCCTGATAGGTGGTGGGAGTGATCTGGATCTCCCGGTAGCTGTCGTTCCGACGTGCGAAGGCGGCCGACGAGTCCCGCCACGCCCCTTCCGCGGAGGGGCCGGGGGGCTGCCTCCAGTCCACCCGCAGGTAGCTGTTGTTGGCGGGGTTGCGGAAGTCGCGGGCGTTGCCGGTCGCGTCGCGCACGGTCCATCCCTGCGGATGGATCACCCGGTAACCGGTCTCACTGTCGGTGTAGGTCGCCCCGCCAGGCACCGGAGTCACTCCTACCGGGGTCGCGGTCGTGGTCGGAGTCGGGGCAGGGGCGGCGGTGGTCGTCGGCGGACGGACCGTGGTCGTCGTTGAGGCAGCTGTCGTGCTGGGCGAGGTGGCCGGTGGCGTCGAGCCGCTCACGGGCGGATTGGTTGCGGGAGGAGTGGTCAGGCCGGGCGGCGCCGGATCGGTGTCGATGCCGGTGGGCGCAGCACCCTCCGGGGTTCGATCACGCCCCAGGGCCACGAAGAGGCCGATACCGCCGACCAGTGCGAAGGCCACGAGGGCGGTGACGAGCCACAGGCGGCGGTTGGGCCGGCTCTGCTCAACCGCAGGGGTAGGCGAGCGGACCGGGGAAGCCACCGGGGCGGCGGCAACCGTGCGCTTGGCTCGTGTCGCCTTGGTGGGCTGGACCACCTGGGTGACGTCCGCCGCCGGCGAGGAGGTGGCCGCGCTTCGCGCCCCTTCGTCCATCACCGCGTCGAGCATCCGGCTGATCTCGGGGATCGTGCCGCGCTGTTCCGGGACCTTGGCCAGCATGCGTTGCAGTGCCGGTTCGAGGCCACCGGCGCGGGAGGTCGGTCGCGGCGGATGGTGGACGACGGCGGTGAGCGTTGCGAACGTGTCCGCCCGCTCGAAGGGAGGCTCTCCCTCGACCGCGTAGTAGAGCGTGGCGCCCACTGACCAGACGTCGGCCGCCGCCCCCACCTTCGTACCGGAGGCCTGCTCGGGCGCCATGTACGCGGGAGAGCCCATCACCATGCCCGTGGACGTGATCTGTGGGTCGTCGTGCAGCGAGGCGATGCCGAAGTCGGCGAGCTTCACCGTGCCGTCGCTCTGCACCATGACGTTGGCCGGCTTGACGTCGCGGTGCACGACCCCGCGCTTGTGCGCCACCGCCAGCCCATCGAGGAGCTGCCGCCCGATGCGGGCTGCCTCGGCCGGCGCGACCGGACCGTTTCGCGCCACCTGCTCCTTCAGCGAGGGGGCATCGACGAGCTCCTGCACGAGAAAGACGCTGCCGTCCTCCTCGACCACGTCGAAGATCGCCACCAGGTTGATGTGGCTCAGCCGGGCTGCGGCCCGGGCTTCCCGCAGCACACGGGACCGGAGGGTGGCGCGCTCGGTGGCCGGCAGCGCTCGCGGGAGGTCGACCCGCTTCACCGCTACCGGTCTGTCAAGGAGCGCGTCGTGCCCGCGCCACACCGAGCCCATGCCGCCCTGCCCGAGCATCTCGTGAAGCTCGTAGCGACTGGCGACCCGGGACGCGGTTGCATCGTCTCGCGCCATCGCCCCGACCTACCCGTTCCGGGCCTCGCGCTCACATCGCGATCTGCTCGTCGACCGTCGCCCAGCAGCGAGACTGGCACCGTGCCCGAAGGCCACACCATCCACCGACTCGCTCGCGACCACACTGCGCTCCTTGGTGGGCAACCGGTCCACCTCTCCTCACCTCAAGGGCGCGTGGCCGAGGCCGCGGGCCGCCTCGACGGCCGCGTGCTCGAAGACGTCGAGGCCTACGGCAAGCACCTCTTCTACGACTTCGGCATGGGTGACCTCGTCCACGTGCACCTCGGTCTGTTCGGCAAGTTCCTCCGGCATCCGGCCGGGCCGCCGCCTACGCCGCGCGAGACGGTGCGCCTGCGCATGACCGGGGATCGCGGCACGGTCGACCTGATCGGTGCCACGGAGTGCAAGCTCATCGATCCTGAGCAGCGCGACAAGATCCTCGCCCGGCTCGGCCCCGACCCCCTTCGTCCGGATGCCGACCCCGACCGCGCCTGGGTGCGCCTCCAACGCCGGAGGTCGACGATCGGGCAGGCGCTGATGGACCAGAGCGTGTTCGCCGGTGTCGGGAACGTCTATCGGGCGGAGGTGCTCGCGGCCCATGGCATCCACCCACTCCAACCGGCCAACACCCTGACGCGCGAGCAGTTCGACGCCATGTGGGCCAGCCTCACCGAGTGGCTGCACCACGGCGTCGAGGACCAGGTCATCATCACGGTGGATCCGGAGCTCATCGGCAAGGACCGCGCCGACATCCGCAACCGGGAGGCGCTCGTGGTCTACAGGCAGGAGCAGTGCCGTTCGTGCGGCGACGAGGTGCGACGCTGGGACCTGGCCGGCAGGTGGGCCTATGCCTGCGAACGTTGTCAGCCTCTAGCGTGAGGGCCTCTCTCGAGCGCAGCGCCAGGAGTCCGACAGGTGGATGAGGTGAAGAGCGACGAAGTGCCGCGGGACCCGAACGGCGGCGGCTTCTCCCCAGGTGAGGCCATGGCCAGCTTCCTGCTCGCGGCAGAGCACCGCTCTCGTCCCGACCAGGTCCCTGGCCTCGTGCTCGAGGCCGCCCGGATCATGGGTGCGGTCGACGCCATCATCCACCTCGCCGACATCGGTCAGCGGACGCTCGTGCCGTTCGGCGCACCTGACGACGTGCCCCACGACATCGACGCCACCCTGGCCGGCCGCGCCTTCCGGTCCATGCACACCCTTGTGGGGGACGGGCCAGAGGCTGGCCTCCAGCGGCTCTGGGTCCCCATCCTCGACGGCACCGAGCGGGTCGGCGTGCTCGAGCTGGTGGTGAACGACGCATCACCGGTCACCTTGTCCCGGGCCGAGCTGCTCGCCAGCATCGTCGGCAGTGTCCTCGTCTGCAAGGAGGCCTATGGCGACGCCATCACGCTGACGAAACGCCGGCGCCCGATGTCACTGCCGGCCGAGATGCGCCTGTGCGTGAGCCCACCGCTCACCTTCAGCGGCCCCAACATCGAGATCGCGGCGATGTTCCAACCGGCCTACGACATCGCCGGCGACGCTTTCGACTACGCGGTCAACGGCCACGAGGCACATCTCGCCATCTTCGATGCGATGGGCCACGGGTTGGCCGCGAGCCAGCTGGCCAACCTTGCGCTGTTCAGCTACCGCCACAGCCGCCACCTCGGCCTTGGTCTCCGGGAGACCTACCACGCCATGGACGAGGTGGTGGAGGCCAGCCCCGGCGAAGGGTTCGTGACCGCCCAGCTCGCGGTGATGGACACCTCCACCGGCGAGGTCGAGTGGCTGAACGCCGGCCATCCGCCGCCCTTGCTGGTGCGGCGCCGGTCGTCGGCCACCACGCTGGCAGGCAACACCTCTCTCCCCGTCGGGCTCGGCGATGTCGAGGCCGACATCGGCCACGTGTCGCTCGAGCCGAACGACTGCCTCGTCTTCTACAGCGACGGGGTCACCGAGGCTCGCTCGGATGCCGGCGAGGAGTTCGGCGCGGACCGGCTGGTGGACTACGTGCTCCGAGCGATCGCCGGTGAGGAGCGCCACCCCGAGGCGATCCGCCGGCTGGTGCATGCACTGCTGACCCACCAGGGCAACCTGCAGGACGACGCCACGGTGATGTTCGTGCAGTGGCTGGGCCGCTCAGACCCGGTCTGAGCCGCTCACCGGCCTCGGTACGTGGCCCGTCCGCCGGTGGCTTCCTTGTTCAGCCGCTTGGACAGGTGCAGGCCTTCCAGCACGAACTCGGTGGCGCTGGCCACCACACCCGGGCCCTCGCTGCCGGCCAGGGCCATCACCGGCTCCCGGAGGGAGGGGTTGCGGGTGAGCGCCTCGACGTAGTCGGCCGAGGAGATGTCGTCGCCGGCGTGGACGATCGTCTGGTCGTCGAACGCGGTGATGACCTCCCGGAACTGGTCCATGGGGCAGCGGTCCTTGAAGACGGTGAGGAGCGCCGCCTTGACCAGCCGGTCGACGATGATCTCGTCGCGGCCCTCCTCGACCGTCTCGATCTCGACCTTGCCGGCCGTGGAGGACACCAGCGCCTCGAGGTCGCTGACCCTCGGCACCGCATCCTTCTCACCGAGCCGGAGCGCACGCCTCGCCGCGTTGGCGATGAGGGTCTCGTAGTTGGCGATCGAGAGGCGTACGGAGACGCCGGACCGCTGGTTGATGTGCGGGCTCGACCGGGCCAGGTGGGACAGCGTGGCCACCACCTCGGCCATGAAGTCGGGCATGTGGATCTGCACGCCGAGGCCGTCGAGCGTCTGCGCCTCCTGGCGGACGACCTCCAGCTCGGTGCGGACGTCGAGCGGGTAGTGCGTGCGGATCTGGGCGCCGAAGCGGTCCTTCAGGGGCGTGATGATGCGACCACGGTTGGTGTAGTCCTCCGGGTTGGCGGAGGCCACCATCATGACGTCGAGCGGCAGGCGGATCTTGTAGCCGCGCACCTGCACGTCCCGCTCCTCGAGCACGTTCAACAGGCCGACCTGGATGCGCTCGGAGAGGTCGGGCAGCTCGTTGATGGCGAAGATGCCGCGGTTGGTGCGGGGCACGAGGCCGTAGTGCAGCGTCAGCTCGTCGGACAGGTAGCGACCCTCGGCCACCTTGATGGGGTCGACCTCGCCGATCAGGTCGGCGATCGAGGTGTCGGGCGTCGCCAGCTTCTCGCCGTAGCGCGAGCTGCGATGGATCCACTCGATCGGCGTCTCGTCGCCCTTGTCGTGGATCAGGTCGCGAGCGTGCTTGGACACGGGCGCGTAGGGGTCGTCGTTGATCTCCGAGCCCGACACCACCGGCAGCCACTCGTCGAGCAGCTCGATGAGCGAGCGGATCATGCGGGTCTTCCCCTGGCCACGCTCGCCGAGGAAGACGATGTCGTGGCCGGCCAGCAGCGCGTTCTCGAGCTGGGGCAGCACGGTCTCCTCGTAGCCGAAGACCTCGTCCACCAGGGGCTTGCCCTCGGTGATGCGGCGGGCGGCGTTGCGCCGCACCTCCTCCTTCACGGGGAGGGATTCCCACCCGGACTCCCGGAGCTGACCAAGGGTGGCAGGACGCGACGTCATGCGCGCGACCCTACCCCCGGCCGGTTCGCAAACTGCTCGGCGGTACCGTCGGGGGATGGAGCTGGCGGACGGGTGGCGCGGCGCGGTGGCGGACGAGGCGCTGCGCCGCGTCTATCCCGATCCCGGCTTCGACGACGGGGACTGGACCGCGATAGCGGTGCCGGGGCACTGGCGCTCGGCGCCCGACTTCGCCGACACCGACGGCCCCGTGCTCATGCGCACCGCGTTCGAGGCGCCGGCGCCGCCCGAGGGCCGGCGGGCCTGGCTGACGTTCGACGGGATCTTCTACCAGAGCGACGTGTGGCTCGACGGGGCCTACGTCGGCGACACGGAGGGCTACTTCTTCCCGCACACCTTCGAGGTCACCGAGCCGCTGCGCGCCCGGGCCGAGCATCTGCTCGCCGTGGAGGTCACCTGTGCGCCGCAGCGCAACCGGCGGGCCAAGCGCAACCTCACCGGCGTCTTCCAGCACTGGGACTGCCTCGACCCGGACTGGAACCCTGGCGGCATCTGGCGTCCCGTGAGGCTGGAGGAGACCGGGCCGGTGCGCATCTCGAGGCTGCGGGTGCTGTGCGGGGAGGCCACGCCCCAGCGAGCCGTGCTCACCATGCGGGCCATGCTCGACGCCACCGAGCGGTGCACGGTCAACATCCGCACCATCCTGGGCGACGGGAACGACCACGTCGAGGAGCAGACCCTCGCCGCCGGTGAGAACCGGGTCGAGTGGCGAGTCGGCATCAACGAGCCCCGCCTCTGGTGGCCCCACGCCCTCGGAGCGCCCGAGCTCACCGACGTGACGGTCGACGTCGTGCTCGAAGGTGACAGCGAGCCCAGCGACAGCCACACGGTGCGCACCGGCATCCGCCAGGTCCGCATGCGCGACTGGATCTTCAACATCAACGGCGAGCGCATGTTCCTCAAGGGGTCCAACCAGGGGCCCACGCGCATGGCCCTGGGTGAGGCGACGGCCGAGGACCTGGAGCGCGACGTGGTCCTGGCCAGGGGTGCCGGCCTCGACCTGCTGCGCATCCACGGGCACGTGGCGCGGCCGGAGCTGTACGACGCCGCCGACCGCCATGGCCTGCTGCTCTGGCAGGACCTGCCGCTCCAGTGGGGCTACGCCCGAGGGGTCCGCCGCCAGGCCATGCGTCAGGCCCGGCGGGCGGTCGATCTGCTCGGGCACCATCCGTCGGTGGCCATCTGGTGCGGCCACAACGACCCGATGTCCCTCGACGTCGAGCCCGGGCAGCGGCTACGACCCCGCCTCGCCGGCCAGGCGATCCTGCAGCAGCAGCTGCCGACGTGGAACAAGACGATCCTCGACCGGTCGGTTCGGCGCGCGCTCGAGCGCTCCGACCGCAGCCGGCCCGTCATCGCCCACTCCGGCGTGATCCCCCACATCGGGTCGGGGGGCACCGACACCCACCAGTACTTCGGGTGGTACTGGGGCGAGGCCACGGACCTCCCCGACCTGGCTGCGGCCTGGCCCCGGCTGATGCGGTTCGTCAGCGAGTTCGGCGCCCAGGCGGTGCCGGCCGCCGACGAGTTCCTCGAGCCGGAGCGCTGGCCGGACCTCGACTGGGCTCGCTTGTCCCGCACCCACGGGCTCCAGAAGGCGGTGTTCGAGGCCAACGGGCTGGCGCCCGAGGCATTCGAGTCCTTCGACGCCTGGCGGCTCGCCACCCAGCTGCACCAGGCCGAGGTGGTGCGCTTCCACATCGAGCACCTACGCCGGCTGAAGTACCACCCCACCGGCGGGTTCGCCCAGTTCTCCTTCGCCGACGGACATCCGGCCGTGTCCTGGTCGGTGCTCGACCACGAACGCCGGACGAAGCTCGCCCACGACGCCCTGGTGGCCGCGTGCGCGCCCGTGATCGTGGTGGCCGACCCCCTGGGTCCCGCCTACTCGCCGGGGGACGCGCTCGCAGTCGATGTCCACGTGGTGAGCGACCGGAGGGACGCCATCGACGGGGCGCGGGTGGCAGCCGAGCTCTCGTGGCCGGGCGGCGGGCACACCTGGCACTTCGAGGGGGACATCGCCGCCGATGCCTGCGTTCGCGTCGGCATGGTCCGCGCCGTCGTGGCCGACACGGAAGGGCCGCTCCTGCTCGAGCTGCGCCTCGAGGGCCCCGGTCTCCGGACGACGAACCGCTACGCCAGCGTCGTCGTCCGCTGACGCGGGCTGACCGGACGCAGGCTCCGCATCACCGCAGGGTCGAAATTGCACATCCCGACAGCGGCAATGGAAGGATTCACCCGTGAACGTCCACCACCACAGCTACGACGCCGTGATCGTCGGTGCAGGTGGCGCCGGCCTTCGGGCGGCCATCGAGACCGCTGGCAAGTGCCGTACGGCGGTGATCACGAAGCTCTATCCCACCCGGTCGCACACCGGCGCGGCCCAGGGCGGCATGTGCGCCGCGCTGGCCAACGTCGAGGAGGACTCGTGGGAGTGGCACCTCTTCGACACCATCAAGGGCGGCGACTACCTCGTCGACCAGCCGGCCGCAGAGATCATGTGCCGCGAGGCGATCGACGCGGTGATCGAGCTCGAGCACTTCGGGCTGCCGTTCAACCGCACCCCTGAGGGCAAGATCGACCAGCGCCGCTTCGGCGGCCACACCCGCAACCACGGCGAAGCGCCGGTCATGCGGGCCTGCTACTCGGCCGACCGCACCGGCCACATGATCCTCCAGACGCTCTTTCAGCAGTGCGTGGCGCGCGACGTCAACTTCTTCAACGAGTACCAGGTGCTCGACATCGCCTTCGAGGACGGGCGGGTGGCGGGCGTCATCGCCTACGACCAGGCCACCGGCGACCTGCACGTGTTCAACACCAAGGCGGTCCTGTTCGCCACGGGCGGCTTCGGCAAGATGTTCCAGGTCTCGTCGAACGCCCACACCCTCACCGGCGACGGTCCCGGGCTGCTGTACCGCCGAGGCATCCCCATGCAGGACATGGAGTTCTTCCAGTTCCACCCCACGGGCATCTACAAGCTCGGCATCCTGTTGAGCGAGGCGGCTCGCGGCGAGGGCGGAATCCTCCGCAACGACTCCAACGAGCGCTTCATGGAGCGCTACGCGCCGACGGTAAAGGACCTGGCACCGCGGGACATGGTGGCTCGAGCCATCCAGACCGAGATCCTCGAAGGGCGCGGCATCGGCGAGAACAAGGACGCCGTCTACCTCGACCTCACCCACCTGCCGCCGGAGCAGATCGACGCCAAGCTGCCCGACATCACGGAGTTCGTGCGGACGTACCTCGGCATCGAGCCGAAGACGGCTCCCATCCCGATCCAGCCGACGGCCCACTACGCCATGGGCGGCATCCCCACCAACATCGACGGCGAGTGCATCTCCGACGACCAGGGCACCGTCATCCCGGGCCTCTACGCCGCCGGCGAGTGCGCCTGCGTCAGCGTCCACGGCGCCAACCGGCTCGGCACCAACTCTCTGCTCGACATCGTGGTCTTCGGCAAGCGGGGCGGGCGCGCCATGGCCGACTTCGTCCAGTCGACCGACCTCCCGGCGCTGTCCAAGGGCGTCGAGGGAGACGTGAAGGCCCGCATCGACCTGCTCAAGGCCAACTCCGGGAAGGAGAAGGCCGGCGCCCTGCGCATCGCGCTGCAGGAGGAGATGACGAAGAAGGCCTTCGTGTTCCGCACCGACGAGAGCCTGGCGAGCGCCCTGCGCACCGTGCGCGACCTGCAGACGGCCTATGAGTCGGTCGGCATCGACGACAAGGGCAACGTCTTCAACTACGACCTCACCGAGGCACTCGAGCTCTCGTACCTCTTCGACCTGGCTGAGGCCACGATCGTCAGCGCCCAGGCTCGCACCGAGAGCCGGGGTGCCCACTTCCGCAACGACCACCCCACCCGCGACGACGCCAACTGGATGAAGCACACCCTCGCCCGCCGCGGGGCCGACGGCTCGGTGAGCCTGTCGTACAAGCCGGTCGTCGGCGGCGCCTACGAACCCATGGAGCGCAAGTACTGATGGCCAAGGTCCAAGTCGAGCTCAAGGTCAAGCGGTACAACCCGGAGACGGACAAGAAGCCGCACTGGCAGGAGTTCACGGTGGAGGTGGAGGACACCGACCGCGTCCTCGATGCTCTGCACGTGGCCAAGTGGACCCAGGACGGCACCCTCACCTTCCGCCGCTCGTGCGCCCACGGCGTGTGCGGCTCCGACGCCATGGTGCTCAACGGCGCCAACCGGCTGGCCTGCCTCGAGATCATCAAGGACGTCGGCACCAAGATCACCCTCGAGCCCATCCGGGGCCTGCCGGTGATCAAGGACCTCGTGGTGGACATGGAGCCCTTCTTCGCGCAGTACCGCTCGGTGCTGCCGTACCTGATCAACACCAGCGACCCGGGCTACACCGAGCGCTACCAGTCGGCCGAGGACCGGGCCCGCTTCGACGACACGACCAAGTGCATCCTGTGTGCCGCCTGCACGACCTCGTGCCCGATCTACTGGGGCAACTCGCAGTACGTGGGCCCGGCAGCCATCGTGAACGCCCACCGCTTCATCTTCGACAGCCGCGACCAGGCCGCCGAGCAGCGCCTCGACATCCTGAACCAGCGGTCGGGCGTGTGGAAGTGCCGCACCGCCTTCAACTGCTCGGAAGCATGCCCTCGCGGCATCAAGGTGACCCAGGCCATCGAAGAGGTCAAGCGGGCCATCCTGTACGACCGGGTCTGAGCATCGCTGCTGCCGCCGCGGGGAACTGCGGCGGCAGCCTGCTTCGTCCAAACCTGCAGTGCTGAGGAGAGGACGGAAGCCATGTGGAACCGTCGGCCCATGGGTCTCGCACTGCTGTGCGCCGCGGCTCTCGCCGCATGCGGGCCCACCGGAGCGGTGAAGGCAGCTGAGGCGGGTGAGTCCCGAAGCGACGTTGCGAGGGAAGCCCCGGCCGCCAGCACGGGAGCGGCGGCGGACAGCGTTGCCGCGCTCGGCGCCGGCCTCTACCGGCGGGTGGCGGCAGAGCTGGGGAACTTCGCCCTGTCTCCCTACAGCGTCGAGATGGTCCTCGCGATGGTCCGCTTGGGTGCTGCGGGCGCGACCCGCGCCGAGATGGACACCGTGCTGCAAGCCAGCCCGGGCGAGGAGCTCGACCGCTCGCTGAACGCGCTCGACCAGGCCCTGTCGAGCCGCGCCGGACCTCGGGCGAACGGCGACCGGAAGGGTGACGTGGCCCTCGCTCCCGCCAATGCCATCTGGGGTCAGGAGGGGTTCACCTTCGAGGACCCGTTCCTGCGCGATCTGGCACGCCACTACGGCGCCGGGATGCGGGTGGTGGACTACGAGCGCGACGCTGCTGGCGCTCGGATCTCGATCAACGACTGGGCCTCCGACCGCACCTTCGGCCGGATCCCGAACCTCATCCCCGACGGCGCCCTCAGCACCGACACCCGCCTGGTGCTGACGAACGCCTTGTACTTCAAGGCGGCGTGGACGGAGGCCCTGCAATCCGTCGGCCCAAAGCCGTTCCGGACCGGCTCGGGAGGCCAGGTGCCGGCGCCGAGCATGGTCGCCACCAAGGGAACCTTCGGGGAAGGGTCCGGATGGAAGGCGGCGGAGGTTCCCTACCTCGGCCGGGAGCTGTCGATGGTCGTCATCGTCCCGGACGACCTGACCTCCTTCGAGGCCGGGCTCGACGGCCCGACGCTGGCCGGCATCACCGGCGGGGTGCGCGCTCCGCTGGCTCGGCTGCAGCTTCCGAAGTTCACGTTCCGGTCTCAGCTACCCCTCGGACAGCACCTGGCTGCCCTCGGCATGCCGCTCGCGCTCTCCGACCAGGCCGACCTCTCGCGCATGTCCACCGCGGCGCGACTGACCGTCTCGGAGGTCTTCCACGAGGTCTTCGTGGCCGTCGACGAGGAAGGCACCGAGGCGGCGGCGGCCACGGGCGCAGTGGTCAACATCACCAGTGCGCCGTCCGGCGCGGCGCTCGTGGTCGACCGGCCTTTTCTCTTCGCCATCCGTGACGTGGCGAGTGGCGCCGTCCTCTTCCTGGGCCGGGTGACGAACCCGACGGCCGGCTGAGCGGCATCGCCGCCGGCCGGACCCGGCCCTCAGCGGGTATGGGCGATGCGCTCGGTCCAAGCCACACCTACCTCGGTTCGGCGCAGCTCACGAAGGAGCCCGGTGACCCGGCCGTCAGCCGCTTCCACCCGCACAGGCGCCACCGCCAGCACGGCCCCCGCTCCCCGCTCCGCCACTTCTTCGACGCCGGACCCGCTCCCCGCATCGGCCCACCAGTCGACCGTGCCCCAGCCGTGTGTACGCCGAGCGTCGCCGCTGAAGGCGATCCGCTCGCGACCGACGAGCAGCTCGCCGAACATCTCGCCGTCCTGCGCGTACGAGGTGTCCGAGACGGAGGACGGCGGCCCGGCGGCCTCGAACTCCAGGTCCCAACCCAATGGAGTCCTCTCGCCGCGCTCGGCGCCCCATGCCTCGTAGGGGTCGTCGTACGCCACACCGAAGGCCTCGAGCCCCATCGACCAGTGCTCGTCCGGCGTCTCGCAGTGCACCGACGCCCAGAGCCCGTCGGCGCGCACCACCAGCTCCGAGGTGCGGGGAAGCTCCACGTCGTGGTGGCGCACGGCTACAAGGGGCCGAGCCTCGCCGGCCACGTACGCCCAGTACCAGGAGACGTGGTCATGAGGCAGCAGCGTGAGGCGGAGGAAGCCGCCGACGGAGCCGTCGGGGGCGGCGAAGTCGAAGTGCCACCACTCCGACCACCGGCGATCGGCGCCCGGCGGGTGGGGATGCTCGGCGCTGCGCACGATGCGTCGGTTCTACCATCGGCGCATGGGACGCAGCTACGACGGCATCGACGACCGGCTCCGAGGCTTCCTGGAAGCCCAGCAGATGTTCTTCGTCGCCACTGCGCCACTGGGTGTGGACGGCCACGTCAACGTCTCGCCCAAGGGCCTGGCAGGCACCTTCGCCGTCCTGGGCCCGACGTCGGTGGCGTACCTCGACCTCACCGGCAGCGGCGCCGAGACCATCGCCCACCTGCGCGAGAACGGCCGGATCACGGTCATGTTCTGCGCGTTCCAGGGGCCGCCCCGCATCGTGCGGCTGCAGGGTCGCGGCCGGGTGGTGCTGCCGGCCGACCTGGAGTTCCCGACCCTCGCACCCTGCTTCACGGAGAAGCCAGGGGCCCGGTCGATCATCGTCGTCGACATCGACCGGCTCACGGACTCGTGCGGGTACGGCGTGCCGCTCATGTCCTACGACGCCGACCGGAACCAGCTCGTCCACTGGGCCGAGACCAAGGGCCCGGACGGCATCACCGAGTATCAGAGCGAGAGGAACGCAGTCAGCATCGACGGCCTGCCGGCGCTCCCTCCCGCAGGCGCTTCATAGATCGCATCAGTGGGCATCGCACGACGGCAGCGCGCCGGAGCCATCGTCGTCAGCGGCGACCGCGTGCTGGTGATGGGCCAGAACCACCACGACGCCGCCAACCCGTACCGCTGGTACCACTTTCCCGGCGGGGGCGTCGAGCCTGGGGAGACCTTCGTCGAGGCGGCCGAGCGTGAGCTGTTGGAGGAGACCGGCATATCCGCCCGCGTCCACCGGGAGCTGATCAACGTCTTCACCGCCGGCTACGAGCATCGCTACTTCCTGATGGACGGCCAGATCTCACCCTTGGCGCAGTGACCGGACCGAGCTGGTCGAGCTCGACCCGGCGCTCGGCTTCGCGGCGAAGTGGGTGGCCGTCTCCGACCTCCAGCACCTCCCCGTGTGGCCACGGGCCGTCGCCGAGCACCTGGCCGGCCACGTGGAGGGCAGCGCGCCGCCCGACCAGGTCCTGGTCGTCGAGGACGACCGGGAGGCGTGGGAGGGCACCAGATGGAGTGGCGAGCTTCGCCGCCGGCGCGCCTGCATCGTGCTCGTCGCCGACGGTCACCTGGCCGTCATCGATCGGTGGCGACCCCCGACCGATTCTTCGAGGTGCCGTAGCCGGCAGCGGCGAGACAGGGAGCGTCCCCTTCCGGTGAGGGTGACCTAAGCCGTCCTACGGACGCGCATGACCGAGGGCACCATCGAGGGCGAGGCCGTGGCGTTGATCGTCTCTGGCAAGGGCGGAAAGGTGAACGGTCACCTCGGTGCGAGCATCGTCTCGCTGAACGTTTCCAGCGGGAACACATGGGTGATGGGTGACATCGGGGTCGCAGCCGTCTCTCTGGTCTTTCTTGCAACCGCGAGATGCTCCCAGGGTCGGCCGGACCTCACGCTGTGGCGCTCGGGGATGCGAGACCCGCCTTTTCGATCCGCATGTCAAGAGCGGCGGCTCAGCCGCTGTACCGGTGCTGGTCGATGAGCCGCCTGGCGACCTGCAGCACGGTCTGCTCGTCCTCGGCGGCTGCTCCCCGGAGTAGGCGCTCGGCCTGTTCGGCGGTGCACACGTCGCTCATGAGGATGTGCCGGTGGCGATGGCTGCGTCCGCTTGGTCGTCGGCATCGCGCTGGCTCTGCTCGACGACGCTCCCCGAGGAGCGAACTCCGGTTAGTGGCTCACTGGAGCGGCGCGGTCGTGACCGTCGTCTCGTGCTACCCGAACGTCTTCTCACATCTCGCACCAGTAGGTCCGGGCCGCCCGAACTGGTCATCGGAGCGCGGCCCGCGCGGGGTAGGGCGTCCGATGTGCCGGTCATGAACACTGAGGTCCGAGGTTCCGTGTGAGTGAGTGGCTCCAGACGAGCCTGTGGATGGTCCCCGCCGGAGCGGTGATCACGGCCGTTGTGCTGGCCAGGGTGCTCGTCAGCCTCGACCACGCGCTCGGCCCGTCGATTCGTCGCCTCCTGGCCGGCTCCAACAGGGCACGGCTCGTGCAGGCCGTGGCCCACCGGCGACATCGGAGAAGAGGCGGACGAGGCGCGCGAGTCGTTGCTACTGACCCGTGCCGCCCTTCGGCGCTGAGGACGTCTGTTCGCCGATGAACGAACCCGCGCCTTGGCCGCTGACTGCCCTGGCGTTGGCCAGTAGCAGTCTCCATCCCGATGACATCCCCGCGCTGATCACCGAACAAGCGACCCGGCTGGGGGCGGTGGATGTGGTGATCTACCTGGTCGATCTGGAGCAGCGGGTGCTCGTGCCCTTCGGGGACACGACGGGTGAGCGACTGTCGGTGGACGGCACCGTTGCCGGCCGTGCGTACCGCACGGAAGAGGTGATCGTCGCTCCTGTGGCAGAGGAGGGTCCCGCTTCGGCGCCGCGCACGAGGGTCTGGCTGCCGCTGCTGGACAGCGCCGAACGCCTTGGAGTGATCGGGCTGTTGATCACGGGCGACGTCGGCGAAGCACGCCTTGCCGAGGTGTCGGCATTGGTGAACCTGACTGCGGAGATCATCGCCAACAAGGCGCAGTACGGCGATGTGGTGGCGAAGACCAAGCGAACCCGGACGTTGAGCGTGGCTGCGGAGATGCGGTGGTCGACACTGCCGCCACTGACCTTCAAGGGGCGAAACCTGACGATCTCAGGGGTGCTCGAACCCGCCTACGACGTTGCCGGCGACACCTTCGACTACGCGGTGAATGGGGACGCCGCTCACGTAGCCATCCTCGATGCCCTGGGGCACGGCCTGGAGGCGGCCCGAATCGCCGATCTGGCCGTGGGGGCTTACCGCCACGGTCGCCGACGGAACCTCGACGCCGTGGCGACCTACTGGATGATGGACTCGCTCGTGGCCACCGAGTTCGGTGACGACAAGTTCGCGACAGCGCAGCTGGCGACGCTGAGTCTGTCCAAAGGCCGACTCAGCTGGCTCAACGCCGGGCACCCTGCACCGATGGTGATCCGAAACGGCCGGCGGACGGACCTCGTCTCCGAGGTGTGCCTGCCACTCGGCCTGGCCGGAACGCACGGCTTCACGGATGTGCAAGTGACTGAGACGGACCTCGAGCCGGGTGACCTCGTGCTGTTCTTCACCGACGGCGTCGTGGAGGCAAGGTCCACCGAGGGCGAGGAGTTCGGGCGGCGGCGCTTGGCCGACCTGCTCGAGCGGGCTGCGTTGGCCAACCAGACACCGGCTGAGACGGTGCGTTTGCTCGGGCATGCGGTGCTCGACCACCAGGAAGGCATGCTGCAGGACGACGCCACCCTGCTGTTGCTGGTCTGGGACGGACCTCCGGTTGCGGAACCCGTAGGCGAAACACCCTCGTAACAGCTCCCAATGCCAAGGCGTCACCGGGGCGAACGCCCGGGTGGAAAAGGCCGTTTCCGGTGTTACCGTCCACGAACGGCAACGCTCGCCCGTCCTTGACCGCACAGGGACCGCTCGACGACTCTCCCGTGGATCGGCCCGCACGACATGGCCACCTTCAGGGAGGGACGGTGTCATCTGCGCCATCCCGTCCACGCCGGAGGACAACCGCTGGCCACCGTTCTCCGAGGCGTGCCAGGTCCACGGCGTCCTCAGCACGTTGTCGGTCCCCGTGGTCGCCGGCCGCGAGACCGTCGGGGCGCTGAACTTCTACTCCCGTACCGAGCGGGGCTTCGACGACGAGGACGAGACGCTCGGCATCGCCTTCGCGGCGCAGGCGGCCATCGTCATCGGTAACGCGCAGGCGTACGGCCGCTGAGCGTCCGCGCCGGTCACCTGCGATCTCCTGGGCGCTCCGGGGGACGACGAGGTGCGGTCCTGCGGACCGGTCACGCACTCCAGGGAAAGGTGTCCAGCTCGGCGTCCCGGCGCGTCGCCGCCGGTGTCATCGCCGACAGCGCCTCGGTGTCCTCGAACCAGCAGAACGCGTCGTAGCGGCCGCCCATCACCGTCGGCACCCAGTTCCCCCAGCGGTCGCCTCGAGGGTCGTAGACGACGCCGATGGCGCGGTGGCCACGGCGCGCCGACAGCCATGGCGTCGATCGGTCGTCGCCGAAGACGACGAGCGATGGCTCGCCGAGGGCGTCGTGCAGCAGCGCCTCATGAGTCCCGGGATGCGCCGGCGGCATGGCCATCCGCTCGGGCGTCGCGCCCCAGGAACGGGCGGCGACCACGCGTCCCCGGTGGGCGCCGAACCCGACGAGCACCACGGAGCCCTCGCCGTGCCGTTCCCGCACCAGCTGCCCCACGTTCCACATCCCGGCGTCGGCCATGTCGGTGGCACGGGCGTCGCCGATGTGGGTGTTGTGCTCCCAGACGACCACCCGCGCATCGGGACCGTGGTGCTCGACGAGGCGATCCAGCGTGTCGACCATGTGCTCGTCCCGGACGTTCCAGGACTCACCGTCGGCACCCGCCATCGTCCGGTAGTACCGCTCCGCGCCCACCAGCACCTCCGCGTTCTGCCGGGCGTCGAGCGCCGCCTCCGGGTCGTCGTCGGCCACCTGCCGCGGTCCCCGGTGCACAGCGGTGAGCAGCTCGACCACCTCCGTCTCGCAGGAGGTCGGCACCATCCGAGTGCGCCATGCGTAGCGCTGTGGGTCCTCGCGGGCCGGCTCGAAGCAGCGGCACGCCTGCACCGCCGCCTCCAAGGCGTCGGGTTGGTGCTCTCGCACGTAGTCCATCACGCCGTGCAAGGAGTCCCACAGCGAGTACACGTCGATGCCGTAGAAGCCGACGTCGGCGCCGGCCGACCGGTTGTGCTCCCGCAGCCAGTCGACGAACGACGCCACCTCCTCGTTGGCCCACATCCAGGCGGGCCAGCGGTCGAACCGCGACACGACCTCTCGCGCCGACAGGTGCTGGTCACCCCGACCCTTCACCCACTGGTTGATGGCGAAGCAGTCCGGCCAGTCGCCCTCGACGGCCACGAAGGAGAACCCGTGCTCGACGA
>CADCTF010000125.1:2649-3051 GCA_902805655.1 uncultured Acidimicrobiales bacterium | reverse complement strand
CTGTGGCGGGGCAACCTCACGTTCTCGGTGCCGATGCTCTTCGCCGTCGGCGTGGTGTCGCAGTTCACCATCGGCGGGCTCTCGGGCGTGACCCACGCCGTGTCGCCGGCCGACACCCAGCAGCACGACACCTACTACATCGTCGCCCACTTCCACTACGTGCTCTTCGGCGGGTCGATGTTCGGCATCTTCGCCGGCATCTACTTCTGGTGGCCGAAGGCCTTCGGGCGGTTCCTGTCCGAGTCCATCGGCAAGGTGCACTTCTGGGTCATGTTCGCCGGCTTCAACCTGACGTTCGGGCCCATGCACATCCTCGGCCTCCAGGGCCAGCCCCGGCGCACCGCCACCTACCCCGAGGGCATGGGCTGGGACCTGATGAACCTGCTCTCGACGCTCGGGTCC
>CADCTF010000125.1:0-2639 GCA_902805655.1 uncultured Acidimicrobiales bacterium | reverse complement strand
TCGGCTCGTACCTCATCGCCGTGTCGTTCCTGATCTGGGTCTACAACGTCGTCCGCAGCCGGACGAACGTCACGAGCGACCCGGACCCGTGGGACGCCCGCACGCTCGAGTGGGGCACGTCGTCGCCCCCGCCGCCCCACAACTTCGACGTCGAGGTCACGGCCAGCCACCTCGACGAGTGGTGGCACCGGAAGTACGACGAGGACGAGGACGGCCGGCCGGTCCGCCGGGCCCACTACGAGACGTTCTCCCAGCCCGGCTTCGACGCCTCGGGCATCCACCTGCCGTCGCCGTCGTACTGGCCGTTCATCATGGCGTTCAGCCTCCCGCTGATCGCCTACGGGCTCATCTACTCCCTGTGGTTCGCCTTCGTCGGCGGCGCCGCACTCCTCGCCTCCTGGTACGGCTGGGGCCTCGAGCCCTCCGTCGACCCCGACGCCGGCCACGGCGGCCACGGGGGCGACCACGACGACCACGACGACCACCCCACGTCGGGCCCCGACGGCGGCACCACCGTCTCCGAGCACGACGCCGTCCCCGTCCCGGGAGCCTGAGACATGAGCGAGCGCAGCGAGCGTGGCCCGAGCGGCCCGGCCGCAGGTCAGGAGCGGACGACATGAGCGAGCGCAGCGAGCGTGGCCCGAGCGGCCCGGCCGCAGGTCAGGAGCGGACGACATGAGCGTGACCGAGACCCCGGCAGACCAGGGCACCGCCGCCGCCCCGATCGACCGGGCACCCCACGCCGAGACCGGCCCCGCCGCCGGTCACGCCACCAGCACCGGCCTCTCCAACGAGAAGCTGGCGATGTGGGTGTTCCTCGGCTCGGAGTGCCTGCTGTTCGGTGGCCTCATCTCCACCTTCCTGCTGCTGCGCAGCCGGGAGATCGAGGGCCAGCGGGGCCCCGACGTGTCGGAGCTCTACGACATCCCGTTCACCTCGGTGAGCAGCTTCGTGCTGCTGATGAGCTCCCTCACGATGGTGCTCGCCCTCGCCGCCATCCAGCGCGGTGACCAGCAGCGCCTGCGGGCGTGGCTCGTCACCACCGCCCTGCTGGGCTCGACCTTCGTCGCCGGTCAGGTGTACGAGTTCACGGCGTTCGTGCGGGAGGGCCTCGGCTTCACCACCAACCTGCAGAGCTCGGCCTTCTTCGTCCTCACCGGCTTCCACGGCGTGCACGTCACGATCGGGATCATCATGCTGATGAGCCTGTTCGTGATGTCGCTCCGGGGGTCGCTCACCAGGCAGCGGTCGGAGACCGTGGAGATCGCCGGTCTGTACTGGCACTTCGTCGACGTGGTGTGGATCATCATCTTCACCGTCGTCTACCTCATCCGATGACCCGGGGGCAGTGATGACCGAGACCGTCGAGCAGGCCGAGCGGGCCGGGCACGAGCCTGCGGCCACCCACGACTCCACCCACGACCACCCGTCGGACGGCAAGTACATCCAGATCGCGCTGATCCTCGCCGTGATCACCGCCGCCGAGGTGGCGACGTTCTACGTCGAGGACCGGCTCGGCTGGCTGCTCGTGCCGCTGCTCCTCGGCATGATGGTGGTGAAGTTCGCCATCGTCGCCGCCTGGTTCATGCACCTGCGGTTCGACTCGAACCTGTTCACCCGGGTCTTCGTGTCGGGGCTCCTCCTCGCCACCGGCGTGTACATCGCCTTCCTCACGACGTTCGAGTTCTTCTAGCCCGGGCCCACCGGTAGGTTCGCAGCCGTGCCCCTCGCGCAGGCAGTCGCAGCCGATCCGTGGGCCTTCTCGCCCCACCCCGAGGTGTGGGCGCTCATCGCCTCGCTGGGCGCCGCCTACTGGTACGCCATGACGCGCATCGGCCCCCGGGTCACCCGCGCCGACGAGGTGGTGGTGACCCGCAGCCAGGTCGCGTGGTTCGGAGCGGGCCTGCTGACCCTGTGGGTCGCGTCGGACTGGCCGGTGCACGACATCGCCGAGCAGTACCTGTACAGCGTGCACATGAGCCAGCACCTCCTGCTGAGCTTCGTCGCGCCACCGCTGTTCCTGCTCGGCACGCCGACGTGGCTCGCACGGCTGGTCGTCGGCTCGGGGCGGGGCTACGGCGTGCTGAGGCGCGTGGCCCGGCCCGTCCCCGCCACGCTGGCCTTCAACGCCGTGGTGGTGTTCAGCCACTGGCCGGTCGTCGTCAACGCCTCCGTCTCCAACCCCGTGCTGCACTACCTCGTCCACGTGGCGGTGGTGCTCACCGCCCTCCTGATGTGGCTGCCGGTGGCAGGGCCGCTGCCGGAGCTGCGCTTCTCGCTGCCCGTGCAGATGATCTACCTGTTCCTCCAGTCGATCATCCCGACCGTGCCGGCCGGCTGGCTGACGTTCGCCGACGCCGCCGTCTACGACAGCTACGACATCCCGTTCCGGCTGTTCGGGCTCAGCGTCACCCACGACCAGCAGATCGCCGGCATGCAGATGAAGGTCCTCGGCGGCGTGTTCCTGTGGACGGTCATCGCCGTGCTGTTCATCCGCTTCGCCACCAGGGCCGGCGAGGACGACCGGGCGCGGGGCAAGGCGCTCGACCGCAGGGCCCCTGCCGGCGTCGGTCCCGACGGCGAGGTCCTCACCTGGGAGCAGGTGGAGCGGGCGCTGGCCCAGGCGGGCCCGGCACCGG
>CADCTF010000124.1 GCA_902805655.1 uncultured Acidimicrobiales bacterium | reverse complement strand
GGCTCGCCGGCTGCGTCGGCGCGCAGCGGCACCGGTCGGTCGACGTAGGCCTGGTGCTGGAAAGCCTTCGGCGTGAAGGCGTCACGTGGCACAGCGAGCAGTGCTTCCCGGACCGCTGCTGTGCGCACCGCACCGCTCTCGACCAGCGACGCCACGAGTCGATGGCGCTCGTCTAGCTCTCCCACGCAACTAATCATCGTCGGCACCACACCGTGCTGCACTACGCGGGGCGGAGGAAAGGCCGGCCGCGGGAGGGGGCCTCCAGATCTTGGGCCATACGGCGAGCGTTGTCGCAGAGCAAAGGGCGACCGTGGTCCTCAATAGGCCGAGGGCGACAGCGGTCAGTCGAGTGGTTGACCGAACCCGGGATCCGGTGTTGCTCGGGTCGAGAGTCCCCAATTCGCGGTCGTCGGCTTCTCTCGACCTCGGCCGGTGACCCCCACCTACGCTCAGGCATGACTCCCACCGACGACCCGGCCAACGACGTCGACCCAGAGTCTGTTTCCGCCTTCAGACAACAGCTCGTCGGCTGGTACACGGGCGGCAGAGTCACGCTGCTGGTCGATGTCGGCCACCGGGCCGGGCTGTTCGAGGCTGCGGCCGGCGCCGGCTCGCTCACCAGCGCCCAGCTCGCCCAGCGGGCCAACGCATCGGAGCGCCACGTCCGCGAGTGGCTGGCCGGCATGGTGACCGCCGGCATCTTCACCTACGACGCCGGCTCGTCGACTTATGCGCTCCCCGCCAGCCACGCCGTGGCGCTGACCGGCGATCGGGCGTCGAACATCGCGTACAGCGCTGCGGGGCTTGCGCTTCACGCCGCCCATGTCCCTGCTGTGACCCGGACGATGATCGAGGGTGGGGGCATCCCCTATGCCGACTATCGGCCCGCGTTCACCACCTTCATGGACCAGCTGATGCGCCGCTCGTACGACGAGAGCCTTCTCGACGGCTTCATCGGCAGCGTCCCCGGGTTGAGCGAGCTGTTGGCGGAGGGCGTGCGCGTCGCCGACCTCGGATGCGGCACCGGGCACACGACCAACCTGCTCGCACGCGCCTTCCCGGCCTCGACCTTCGTCGGCTACGACATCAGTCAGGACGCGCTCGACGCCGGCCGCGACGAGGCAACGTCCTGGAACCTCGACAACGTGACGTTCATGCCCACCGACGTCGCGCAGCTCGCCCCCGACGAGCCCCTCGGCGTCATCGTCGCCTTCGATGCGATCCACGACCAGGCCCGCCCCGCCGACGTCCTCGCCGCCGCCCGCCGCTCACTCTCCCCCCACGGACTGTTCGTCGCCGTCGACACCGGGCTGTCGTCGAACCTCGAGGACAACATCGGCAAGCCGATCGCCATTGCGCTGTACAACTTCAGCCTCTTCCACTGCATGCAGGTCTCCCTCGCCGAGGGCGGTGCAGGACTCGGCGCGGGGTGGGGCCGGCAGCTGGCAACCCAGATGCTCCGCGACGCCGGCTTCGACGCGGTGACCATCTACGAGACACCTCCCAACGACCCCATGAACGCCATCTACGTCGGGCGGGCGTGATCGAGCCCCGCACCGCCGCGTGACAAGTCCGTCCACCGGTCGGGCTGACTTCGGCGTCGGCCACCGTCGGGGTCGGTGGAGCGTTCGCTCCAACACGTTGGACGTAGAGCCCGGTAGGTGCCTCCGCAACGACAGCCGAGCGCCCGACGGGGTCGCTCGCCAGCCGCTCCCAGAGCCGGGTATATGGGGGCGTCCAAGGCCTCGGCCGTGGCTGAGAGGCATGCTGCAGCTAGTCGCCAACCGGCGGGGAGGAACGTGGACTACATCGACCTCGCCGGCGGGGCACGCGTCGGCTTCGAGCGGGCTGGGCATGGACCGCCGTTGGTCCTTTTGCACGGCTTGCCGGGTGACAGCCGTGTATGGCGGCGCCAACTCGACGATCTGTCCCGCGAGTTCACCATCGTCGCCTGGGATGCGCCCGGATGCGGGCAGTCTTCGGATCTGACTGGTCGGTACGGCTTGAGCGAGGTCGCTCAGTGCCTGGTCGGCTTCATCGAGGTGCTGGAGCTGGCGCAGCCGCATGTGTTGGGGCTGTCCTGGGGCAGTGGGGTCGCACTCGAGCTGTACCGCATCGCGCCGGCGATCCCTCGCAGCCTCGTTCTGGCTTCCGGCTACGCGGGCTGGGCAGGCTCATTGCCGAAGGAGGCAGTGGCTCAGAGGCTCGCCGCCTACCTGACGGCCGCTCGAACACCGCCCCAGGAAGCGTTGCGCGACTGGGGGGCCGGCCTCTTCTCGTCGACCGCGCCAAAGGAGCTCATCGACGAGGTGCTAGCCATCTCGTCGGCCTTCCACCCCGAGGCGCTCGCCTCGCTGGCGCGGTCGTTCGCGGAGACCGACCTCCGAGCGGTGCTGCCCACGATCGAGGTGCCAACGCTCGTGCTCCACGGCGACGCAGACACTCGCTCGCCTCTGAACATCGGCCAGGCACTTCACGCCGCCATCCCCGGCGCGGAGCTCACCGTGCTCCCCGGTGTCGGCCACGTGAGCAACGTGCAGGCGCCGGAGGCGTTCAACGCCGAGGTCCGACGATTCCTCCTGTCGGTTGCACCTTGACGACCCATCCGTCGTCCACTGCCGTCCTGATCGCTGGGATGCGTACATGGCCGGGCATTGGGGACACCCGAGCCTGGGGAGCATCGAGCCGACAGCGCAGACCCAGGATCACTCCGTCGGCGACCGGGCCAGCAGCGGATCGTCCAGGATCGCCGCGTCTCCTGTGAGTGAGGTTGGCCACCACTGCGCTACCCAGCCTCCCCAAGAGTCGAAGCCCGCCGGTGGCGGATCGATCTCCGCTGTCACGAGCTCGGCCGCATCCGGCGGCTCGAAGCTGCGGCGCCACCCTTCGAGGTCCGCCTTGGTCATCTTGAAGGTAGTTGCGGCGTCGGTCATGGAGCGCGCCTGCACCCGTCGCCACTGCTCCTCCTCGTCCACTTGGAGGTAGACGAGCTCACTGGTTGCCCCTACCGACGCGGCCAGCGCTCGAAGTGCCGAACGCTCATCCTTGGCCCACACGCCGAAGTCGAGCACGACGTTGACCCCCAGCCGTAGCGCGGACAGTGCGAGCCAGATCAGACGACCTTCCATGACGTTGCGCTTGCCCTTGGGCTGC
>CADCTF010000123.1 GCA_902805655.1 uncultured Acidimicrobiales bacterium | reverse complement strand
ACCGGCTCCGCCGCGAGCGAAGGGCACCGTGCCGTCGATCGGGTCGATGATCCACCTGCGCGGTGCGTACCCGTGAGCACCGCTCTCCTCGCTCAGCACGGCATCCCCCGGGCGCTCCTGCTCCAGGATCCGTACGAGCTCGCGGTCGACCCCCAGGTCCGCCGCAGTGACGGGCGTGCCGTCGGGCTTGACCCGTGCCTCGACCGAGGGAGCGAAGTGCCGCAGCGCGATGGACGCGGCCACATCGGCCAGATGATGCGCCAGGCGAAGGTCGTCCGCTCGACCTGATGCCGTCATGGGCGGACCAGCGACTCGGCCGCGGCCACGGTCTGTTCGAGGAGGACGGCGATCGTCGCGGGGCCGACCCCGCCAGGGACAGGCGTGATGAGCCCGGCCACCGGAAGTACCTCGTCGAAGTGGACATCACCGACGTTGCCCTCGTTGTAGCCCGCGTCGATCACGACCGCGCCGGGCTTGATCCATGCGCCGCGCACGAAGTGCGCGATGCCGACGGCGGCCACGACCAGATCGGCAGTGCGCACGACGTCGGGCAGCTCGCTCGTCCGCGAGTGGCAGTACGTCACGGTGGCGTCGCGCCCGAGGAGCAGCATGCCCATCGGCCGTCCGAGGATGGGGCTGCGCCCGAGCACGACGGCATGCATGCCGGAGAGCTCGACCCCGTAGGCGTCGAGCAGCCGAAGGATTCCGGCGGGTGTGCACGAAGCGTGGGTCGGAAGCCCGAACGCCATGGCTGCGAACGACCCCATGGTGACGCCGTCCACGTCCTTGGCGGGGTCGATCGCCTCGAATGCCGCCCGTTCGTCCACGCCCGGCGGAACCGGGTGCTGCACCAAGATCCCGTGGACCCCGGGGTCGGAGGACAGGCGCTTGATCTCACCGACCACCTCGGCCGTGGTCGAATCAGCCGGTAGGTGCACCAACCGCGACGCGATGCCGGTGCGGCGGCAGCGACGCTGCTTCATCCGGACGTACGCCAGCGAGGCCGGGTCGTCCCCGACCAGGACAGCCGCCAGGCACGGCTGTGCGCCGGTGCGCTCGTAGAAGTGGCGGGCGCGCTCAGCCGTGATGGCAAGCGACGCGGCGGCAACCCGAGTGCCGTCGAGGATGCGGTCGACGGAGGCGGGACTGGTGACCATGGGCGGCTCCTTGAGGTCGAGAGTTCGCCCAGGCGCACGGCTCTTCGCGACGGCTCTGTCGCCGGGCCGCTTCCCCGTGGTGGTCCACGTCAGCGCCAGTCACGGCCCACGGCAACCGTACCAACCACCCGTTCTGCGCCGGAGCCGCATTCCGCGACTACGACGTGGAGCTGCCAGGTGCGTCACAGGTCGTTCCAAGGAAGGGTGGCGATGCTGTCGTCAGCGCCTCGGACATCGAGGCCGGACGAAGGGATCGACATGAAGAAGTCACTCGCAGCCGTGGGCCTCGCTGCTTCGCTCGCCGTTGGCGGACTCGGGGGCATGACGCTCGGGACACCAGCGGTGGCGGGCGCAGCCGAGACCGCCACCGGCGCGGCCGGTTGGGTGCAGGAGGCTCTGCGCGGCCTGGTGGGGGAGGGCAAGATCAGCCAAGAGCAGGCCGACGCCGTGCAGACCGCGCTGCAGGAGGCCAAGCCCGACCGCGGACCTCGGCTTCACGCCCGCGGTGGACACATGCACCCCGCCGCGGTGGCCGAGGCGCTCGGCATGACGCCGGCCGAGCTGCGCACCGCCCTCGAGGGCGGCCAGACCATCCGGCAGGTGGCGGCGGCGAGGAACGTCGACGTCCAGCGGGTCGTCGATGCGCTCGTGGCTGCGGAGAAGACGCACCTGGACGCCGCCGTCGCCGCCGGCAAGGTGACCCGGGAACGGGCCGACGCGGCACTTGCGAACGCGGCGGAGCGTGCCACCGCCCTCGTCGACGGACAGCGCCCCGCTGGTCCTGGCTTCGGCGGCCGGGGCGGGCCTCGCCGCTGAAGCCCGCTCGCGTGGTGGTCCCTTCCCCGGGTCGGCGGAACCGTTCGATTCGCCGGCCCGGTGTGGGGGGTAACGTCCGGTTCGTGCCGGCGGGGGGTCGGTACGACAAGGGGGTTCCATGCGTAGATATGTCGTTGCGCTCGTCGCATCGGTGCTACTGCTCGCGGGCGTAGCCACTGCATCACCGGTCGGTGCGGTCGAGCCGTACTTCGTGAACGAGGCGAACCTGCCGTTCACCCCGTTGGAGGGGGCCACTGCGAAGTGGGGCGTCTGGCACGAAGCGGGATACCGCATCGAGGTGCCGGAGAACTGGAACGGCAAGCTGGTGCTGTACGCCCATGGCTTCCGCGGCAGCGGACTCGAGCTGACCGTCAGCAACCCGAGCATCCGCGCCCACCTCATCAGCCAGGGCTTCGCCTGGGCGGCATCGAGCTACTCCGCCAACGGCTACGTCGCCGCGACGACGGCGATCAACCGCCTGTGCTCCGCCGACCTGCCCGACGCGTCCGCGTTCTACGACGCGGCGAGCGGGTTGGGGACCACCGCCCGAATCTTCCTTAACGGCGAGGAGAGCAGCAACGGCCGCGCCTTCGCCCACGTCGTGACCGGCGCGGCGGCCGGCAGCTCCTGGGAACTGCCGCAGGTGGGCAAGTACGCGTGGGAGAACCACGTCGCCAGCCCGTTCCCCCAGCAGAAGACGGTCGTCATGGGCCTCGACGACTCGCGACTCGAGTTCTCCGGCGAAGGCGCGACCGAGCCGTCGGAGGTGTACGTCTGGGTCGGACGGAAGCGGGCGACGGGGAGTGACGTCGAGAAGGCCGGCCTGACCGACGGCGTGCTCCACGGGCTGCGCGTCGGGCTTCCCGGGGCGTACGACGCGAACGAATCGACCGTCGCCCCCGGCGAGCGCTTCGAGGTGGTGCCCCTCGGCGACCAGTCGAACAACGCGACCTTCGCGCCGCTCCAGGCCGAATCGATCGCCAAGGGCGTCACCCAGTTCCGCCGGGTCGAAGACGGACACTTCGACCCTCGGAACGCCAACGTCTTCTACTTCGTCACGACCGACCAGTTCGGCGGCCGCACGCGGGTCTGGAAACTCACCTTCGACGACATCCGCAACCCCGAAGCCGGGGGCGTCATCGAGATCGAGGTCGACTCGCCCGCCGGCGTGCCCGGCGAGATGTTCGACAACATGACCGTCAACTACAACGGCGACCTCCTGCTCCAGGAGG
>CADCTF010000122.1 GCA_902805655.1 uncultured Acidimicrobiales bacterium | reverse complement strand
GGCAGCCGTGCTGGTCGGCGGGGCGGCGCTTGCACCCAGGCCGCCCATCTCGACGGACAAGGCGGCCGACCCCAGCAGCGTGCTCGGGTACTCCAAGCGCATCGCAGAGTGCCTGACCGCCCACGTCGCCCCCCGAGGCCAGGGCACGTTTCTCTCCGTTCGGTTCGGCAACGTCCTGGGCAGCCGTGGATCCGTGCTCGGCATCTTCCAGAGCCAGATCGGGAGCGGCGGACCGATCACCGTCACCGACCCCGACGTCACCCGCTACTTCATGACGATCGCCGAGGCGTGCGAGCTCGTGATCCAGGCCGGCGCAGCCGGCAAGGACGGGGAGGCGCTGGTGCTCGACATGGGCGAGCCGGTGAGGATCGACGACGTGGCCCGCCGGATGGCCGCCATGTCGGACCGGCCAGTGGAGATCGAGTACACGGGTCTCCGTCCGGGCGAGAAGCTGGACGAGGTGCTGTTCGGTCAGGGCGAGCCCGACGTTCGGCCCGTGCACCCGCTGATCTCGCACGTGCCCGTCCCGGCGCTCGAGCCGGCGTGGGTGTTGGTCGCCGATCCGCTCGAAGAGGTCTCGCAGCTGACTGCCCGCTTGGCCGACCTCAGTGCCGGCCGACATCTGGCCGGCGCCCAGCTGGTGCTGGACGACAGGGAGATCCAGCTCGCGCTCGTGGACCAGCCCTCTACCGCGCGACGCTGAGCCCACTCAGGAGTCGATCTGCGCTGCGACGCCCTCCTCCAGCCCAGTGCTCGGTGACCACCCCAGAAGCGAGCGGGCGAGGCTGAGATCAGCGCAGGTCCGCGCTGCGTCTCCGGGGTGCGCCTCGAGGTGGACCAGGGCGAGCTCCACGCCCGTGAGCCGGCCGACCAGCCGGGCCAGCTCGACCACTGTGGTGGGCTGCCCGCCGGCCACGTTGAGAACCGCGTAGCCATCGACCGGTCGCGTGCCGGCCCGTGCCACGGCATCCACTGCGTCGGCCACGAAGGTGAGGTCGCGCACCTGCTCACCGGAGCCGAACACCTCGAACGGAGCTCGGTCCCGAGCTGCACCGATCATGCGATGCAGGGCCATGTCGGGCCGCTGTCGTGGCCCGTAGACGGAGAACAGCCGAAGGGCGATGCTCGGCACGCCGAAGCTCGCGGCGTAGGCGGCGCACAGGTGCTCGGCGGCCAGCTTCGTCACCCCGTACGGGCTGAGCGGCCGGGGAAGGTCGGTCTCCCTCGACGGCTCCGTGCCGTCGTTGCCGTAGACGGAGGCGCTCGAGGTGTAGACGAAGCGCTGCACGGGGTGCTGCGCCACCGCCTCGAGCAGACGCTGCGTCACTCTCACGTTGGCGTCGTCGTGGAGCGCGAAGCCGTCGGACCACGAGGTCCGGACACCGGGCTGCGCCGCCAGATGGAACACGGTGTCGCAACCGGCCACGAGCGCCGCGGAGTCGGCGAGACGAAGGTCGACCTCGGCCAGCTCGAACCGAGACGAGGCGCGAAGGGTGGCGACGTTGGCTTCCTTCACGGCCCGGCCGTAGTGGGGGGTGAAGCAGTCGGCGCCTCGCACGTCCCAGCCGTCCCGGAGAAGTCGCTCGCAGAGGTGGGAGCCGATGAATCCGGCGGCGCCCGTCACCAGTGCCCGCACAGCCAGCAACCTACAGCCGGCTCGGTCGACGCTCTGGAGGGCTCAGCTCCGCAGCGCGCCCGCGCGGGACAGGTGCTGGTGCAACCGCAGCACGCTGCGCAGCCGGGCGATCTCGGTGGCGGAGAAGCGCAGCCCGATGCGGGCCACCAGCACAGCCGACTCGGCGCGCTCCCCTTCGGTGATCGGCAGGGCGAGCACCCACCGAGGCCGTCCGTCGATGTCCACCCGCCGGGCCACCGGCGTGCCGGCGCGGAGACGGCTGCCGTCGGGGTCGAGGCCTCCGAGCTCGTCGATGCTGCGGATCTCCAGCTCGTCCACCGGCACCAACCCACAGATGGCCGCCGTCAGCTGGTCCTCGGCGTCGGCGTGCAGCGTGGCCAGGATGGCATCGAGGCAGCGCACCACTGCGTCCATGCGGCGCTGGTCGAACGGCACCGACAGCACGGACGTCGCCCCCGCCTCCACCAGCACCTGCCGGAGGCCTCCCGGGTTCATTCGATCGGGCATGTCGAGCACCAGCTCGTCGCACACGTGGCTCCCGTCGAGCTCGTGCACGTCGATGTCCACGATGTTGACCTCCGCCGCACCCAGCGCCGCGGCGATGCGCGCCATGGCGTTCGGTTCGTCCACCAGCTCGACTCTCATGGCCACCAACGGCATCCGCGGCTCCTCCTTCGGTCACTGGCGACGGTACGAGGCGGAGGTTTCGGGCGGTGGCCCGGCCGAACAACGCCGTGTTACCGCCGGCGGGCTACTGGAGGTGGTCGACGGGCGCGTAGTCGTCCGTGAGCACGGCGCTCCCGTCGACCAGCAGAGCCAGCTCGTCCGGCGGCACCAGGCGAAAGCCGAGGGCTGCGAGCCGGCCGGCAACCGCGTCTCCCTCGAGCGGCGTCCTCGCCGCAGCCACGAGGGCGTTGCCCCGAGCACCGTCGGCCGGCAGCGCCAGCAGCACGTGCGCGAAGACGTCCTGCAGCGTCGTGACCTCGGCCGCGGCGAACCGGAAGGGTGGGTTGTCGATGAGGTTGAGCACGTACAGACCGTCGTCGTCGAGCACGCGGTGCACCTGCGAGACGAGCTCTCGCGTGGTCAGGTGCCAAGGCACCGACAGCCCGGCGAAGGCGTCGCCCACCACCAGGTCGAAGGACGCGGCGTCAGGGTGAAGGATGGCGACGCGCCCGTCAGCCGCGACGACGGTGGTGCCCGGGATGTCCCGGCCACCGAGGCGTTCGCCGGTGATCTCGACGAGGTCGGGGTCGATCTCCACCACCGTGGCGGTGGAACCGGGCCGGGTCGCGGCCAGGTAGCGCGGCATGGTGAAGCCTCCACCGCCGATGTGGAGGCCGCGTCGGGGCCCGGCGTCGCTCAAGCCGTCGATCAGCACGGCGAGGCCCTGGGTGTACTGGAACTCGAGGTGCGCCGGATCGTCCAGGTCGACGTAGCTGTGCCTCAGGGTGTCGATCCACAGCACGCGGCCGGACTCCCGCTCCGGGTCTTGGTCCAGGCGGACGCACGAGTAGCGGGTCTCCCAGTCGCAGGCGCTCAGCGTGGGGCCGCTGAAGCCGCCGAGGAGCAGCACCACCGAGGCGGCGACTGCAGCACCGCGGGTCAACGCCAGCGCAGCACCCGCCACGGCGAGCGCCGCGCCCACCACCATCACGATGCGCGAGCCGGGCCACAGCGGGAGCAGGACGAAGCCGGCGACGAAGGTGCCGACGAGTGCCCCGGCCGTGCCGATGGCCGACAGCCGCCCGACGACGTGGCCGGTCGAGGAGAGATCGCGGAGCTGCAGCTTCACGACGAGGGGCGGCACGGTCGACAAGAGGATGCCGGGAAGCAGGAAGCAGGCGGCCGCCAGGAAAACGCTCTCCGCCGGCCCGCCACCCACCACGACCCGGCCGAAGACGTTCACGAGCGGCACGGACGCCATGGTGGTGAGGCCTCCGGCGACGAGGAGGGGACCGAGGAGCGTGCGGGGATCCCGCCGATCCGCGGCGGTGCCGCCGATCCAGGCGCCGAGCGCGATGGCGCCGAGGATGACCCCGATGACGCTGGTGTAGACCTCGAGGGTCAGGCCGATGAAGGGCGCCAGCAGTCGGATGGCCACGATCTCCACCACGAGCGTGGCCGCGGAGGCGCCGCCGACCAGCGCGGCTGCAGCCCACGGGCGCAGCGTCGACGGCGCGCTCGGCATGGCCCGATTCTGGCCGACCGTCCGGAGAACCACGCATCGGCGCACGGCGGCGAGAATGGGCCGATGGGATCCCTGACGGCGACGTGCGTGTGGCGCATCTCGGACGCGGTGGTGGCCGCGCTGGACGAGCACCTCGGGGACCCGGTCGACGCCTACGTGAACGGCTCACAGACCTGGCTCGCTGACAACGGGCCGGGCGACATCACGCTGGAGTGGCGCCTGCACCCGGTGGCCGGCTTCTCCCGGCCCAAGGGAATCGACACGTACGACCTCTTCCCGCAGGTGGCCCTGGCCGTCGTGGCCGGCGCCGACCCACCGGTGCGTCCCGAGGCGCTCTGGGACGGCCTCGAGGCGTTCGCCGCCTACGGCGACGAGGTGGAGCCGGCCACCTTGCGCGCCGCCGTCGTGGCTGCCCTCGGGCTCGAGCCCGACGCCGTGGGACTCGTCGATCACCGGCGCATCGGCGATGAGTGGGAGCGCACTGGTGGACGCACCAGCATCGTCGAAGCGCTGCTCGTGCAACTCGTTCCGCCGGCGGAGGGTGACGCCGGGCCATGACACCGATTGGTCACAACTAGCTATTCGCTTCGCAACCCAACGGGTCGACAACCAGTCCGTGGGAGCAGTGGTGCAAGACGAGAGCGAACCCCCGGCGTCGGCCCGAGCTCCTGGAGCTGCGTCGTCGCCAGCGGCGGTCGTCGAGCAGGCGCGCCTCGTCGGCCTTCGCCAGCTGGCGCTACCGACCCTGGAGGACGTCGAGCGACGCCGGCTCCAGCTGTGGCTCGTCAGCCTCCTGCTGCTGGTCGGAGCCGTGGCCACCATGGCCATGGCGTCGCTGTGGCCGAGTGCCCGACCGGGGTTCGTCAGCCCCACGGTGCTGCGACTCAGCATGGTGGCGCTCACCGCCGGGTTCGTCGCTTACACCATCGAGAAGGAGCGACACCTTCGACGCCTCACCCGCCTGCTGGTCGACGAGCGGGTCCTCTCCTCGGCTCTCGCCAATCGGCTGTCCGAGGTGAGCGCGCTCCTCGAGGCCGGCAAGGCCATCAACTCGGTGCTCGAGCTCGAGTCGGTGCTCGACATCATCCTCGGCAGCGCCACCCAGCTGCTGCGCAGCGATGCCGGCTCCATCATGTTGCTCGAGGGGGCGGTGCTGTCGGTGGTCTGCGCTCAGGGCAGCGACGAGCTCCTCGGCACCGAGAGCTCGATCGACGAGGGCGTCGCCGGCCAGGTGGCGCGAAGTCGCGAGGCCGCCCTGGTGAGCGGCAGCACCGGCGGCCGTCGGCACCAGGTGAGCTCGGCGCTCTGCGTCCCGTTGATCCGCCGGGACGAGCTGCTGGGTGTGCTGAACATCAACGGCAGGGAGGACAGCGCCTTCACCGAGTACGACCTCCGGGCCCTCTCCCTCTTCGCCGAGCAGGCGGCTGCGGCGATCGGCAACGCTCGGCTCTACGAGGTCGAGCGCAACCACGTCGCCGAGCTGGTCGAGCTCGAGACGCGCAAGACGGAGTTCCTGGCCGCCATCAGCCATGACCTGCGCACCCCCCTCACGTCGCTCGTCGCCTGCACCAAGATGATGCAGCGGCGGACGCTCACCTCGCTTCAGCGGGCCGAGCTCACGGACATGGCCGATCGGCAGGCATCCCGCCTCGCGCAGATGATCGAGGACCTGCTCATGGCCGCCCGCCTGGAGGCGGAGAGCCCCCCTCCTCTGGCCGGCATCAACGCCAGCGACGTCGCTCACGACCTCGCGGCCGAGTACGCGGTCACCGGGCGCACGGTCGAGGTCGACGCAGCGAACGAGGTCCACGTGCTGGCCCGGTCCGACGCCTTGCGCCGCATCATCACCAACCTGGTGGACAACGCGTTCAAGTACGGCGGGGCTCCCGTGCGGGTGGTCGTCGCCGCCGATCCGGACGGCGAGTCGGTGCTGGTCTCGGTCATCGACCACGGCACCGGCATCGCCCCAGCTGACCGCGCTCGAGTCTTCGAGCGGTTCTTCCGCAGTGACGCGCACCGCTCGACGGCCGGCATCGGCCTCGGTCTCTCCATCGTCCAGGGCCTGGTGGCCACGTGCAGCGGCGAGGTGTGGGTGGACGACAGCGATGGCGGCGGCACGGCGGTGCGCATCCGCCTTCGCGCCGCCGAGCGGGTCACCTTCTAGCTGTCGGTCTCTCCCCGGAGCGCCGAGGTGCCGAGCACGGCTCCCCGGTCCACTTCCTCCCAGGACAGCGGCTCCATGCCGTGCACCTGAGCCACGAACTCGCCCAAATACCAGCGCCGGAAGGCAACGAGCTCGTCGGACATGGGCAGCGTCAGGAGGAAGTCCCCATCGCGGCAGTAGGAGTCCGCCTCGTCGAGCACCCGGGAGAAGCGGATCAGCGCCTGCAGTGCGGTGAGCGGTACGTGAAACGTCCGGTCCTCACCCGACCCGCCCGAGTCGACCCGGCGCGGCAGGGGCGTGCCCTTCCGGAGCTCACGGACGATCTCGAGCAGGCGACGGGGCACCTCGCCTCGGGCCTGCTCGCTGGAGGCGAGCAGGGTGAACTCGCGCTGGAGACCCTCCAGATGCTCGATGACCTCGCGCATCAGCGGCGACGGGAAGCCGACCATCCGAACGACCACATGGTCATCGGCAGCGTCGGCGACTTCGGACATCCGTTGCACGCTACCCATCCGCCGGAGGTGCCACCCTCTCGGCCGCGGTGCGACTCAGCCGATCTCGGGCACCGCGATGGTGGTAGCGGCGAGCATCTCCCGGTCGGTGGTGCGGCGCTCGAACTTGTACCCGACGCTGCGTACCGTCTGGAGCCACCTGGGGCGGTCAGGGTCCTCTTCGACCTTCTGGCGGAGCCGGCGGACGTGCTCCGTCACGGTGCCCTCCTGCTGCCACTCCGACGACGACTTCCACACGTCGCGCAGCAGCTGGTGGCGGGTGAAGACGCGCCCGGGCGACGAAGCGAGGAAGGCGAGCAGATCGAACTCCCTGGCCGTGAGCGAGACGACCTCTCCGCGGACCCAGACCTCGCGGGCACCCAGGTCGAGGGTCAAACCCGGGAAGCTGACCGTCTTCGACGGGTTGGCACGTTGGGCGCGACGGAGGAGGGCCTGCACCCGGGCCACCAGCTCACGTGGCGAGAACGGCTTGGTCACGTAGTCGTCGGCCCCCAGCTGCAGGCTGCGCACCCGGTTGTCCTCGCTGGTGAGCGCGGAGAGGATCAGCACTGGGATGTCGGTGCGATCCCGGATGCGATCGAGGATCTCCACCCCGCCGATGGCCGGGAGCATCAGGTCCAGGATGACGAGATCCGGCGGCTCGCTGTCGAGCACGTGGAACGCCTCCATGGCGTCTCGCGCGCCGGTCACCGAGTAGCCCTCGGATTCGAGCGTGACGGCGATGACGTCCCGGATGTCGGGCTCGTCATCCACGACGAGGATGCGCGCCAGCGATGAGCTCATGCCTCAGTTGTCGGCACATTGCTGCCCCGAGGTGAACGAGACGTGAGGGATGGTCAGAACGGGCCACCTGCCGTCATGGCCCGTCGGCTACCCGGTGCGCAGCGCGGTGAGGACCGCGCCTTCGATCGACCGCAGCCGCTCGGGGTCGGTGACCTTGCGACCGTCACCATCCGCGACGTAGAAGCTGTCGACCACCTCGTGGCCCAGGGTGGCGACGCGGGCGGAACGCACGTCGAGCCCCTCGTCGGCCAGCGCCCGCGTGATGCGGTGGAGCACCGCCACGCCGTCGGCCGCCCGCACCTCGATGACCGTCGAGCGGTCTGAGGCATCGAGGTGCCACAGCACCCGCGGCTCGGCGGGACGAGCCGCGCTCCGGGTGCGATAGCGGGACGTGTACGTCCTCGCTCGATCGGCCAGCTTCCTCTCGAGCACAAGCCGGCCGCTGAGGGCCTCCTCCAGGTCGGTGGTGACTCTCGCCCAGTCCGGCGTCTGGCCGAAGGCAGAGACCACGTCGATCACGTCGACCGCACGGCCGTCCTCAGCCGGACCGGCCTGGGCGGCGAGCACCTCCAGCCCGTGCAGGGCCAAGACGCCGGCCACGCTGCTCAACACCCCGGGCTGGTCCCGCGTGAGCAACAGCAGCCGCCCGGGCTCGAGAACGTGGAGCCCGTCGGCGCGTCCGTGGGCGAGTGCGCCGAGCGGAGGCAGCTGCTCCCCCGCCGTGGCTCCCTGCCCTCGTCGTCCCGGATCGAGCCTGGCCGTGGTGCGCCGCACCAGATCGTCGACCAGGCCGGCCTTCCACTCCGACCAGGCCGCGCTCCCGGTGGCGAGGCTGTCCGCTTCGGTCAGTGCCGCCAACAGCTCGAGCGTCTCGACGTCGCCGACTGCTTCGGCCACCCGCTCGATGGTGGCCGGGTCGCCGAGATCCCGTCGGGTGGCGACCTCCGGCAGCAACAGGTGATGGCGGATGAGAGCTTCGAGCACGGCGATGTCGGCAGCCGGCAGCCCGAGGCGTGCCCCGATGCGGTCGATCACGGCGATGCCGGCCTCGGTGTGGTCGCCGGGGAAGCCCTTGCCGATGTCGTGCAGCAGCGCGCCGAGCAGGAGGAGATCCGGCCGGGCGACGTCTCGGGTGAGGTCGACGGCCCGGGCCACCGCCTCCAACAGGTGCCGGTCGACGGTGAAGCGGTGGTAGGCGTTGCGCTGCGGCTTGTGCCGCACCGCCCCCCACTCCGGGATCATGCGCTCCATCAGGCCGTAGTGGTCGAGCGACGCGATCACCGGTATGGCCGCGTCACCGGCGCCGAGCAGGCCGATGAGGGCTTGCAGCAGGGTCCGCGGCCACGGCTCCGGTGGCGGGCGCATCCGCTCGTCGAGCCGGGCAAGTGTCGAGCGGGCCAGCTGGTGCCCCGACCGCGCCGCCACCGCCGCCGCGCTGAGTGCCGTGCCGGCATCGAGGTCGCCGGTGATGACCACCTCGCCCTGCCGCAGCACGACCCCAGAGGCGAGGGGCCGGTCGCGCACGATGGCTCGACCGCGCTTGTCGGCCAGCCAGCGGTCCACCCGCTGCCAGCCGTCGTCACCCAGGTACGCGATGGCCCCGGCCGCGGTCGACACCGCCCGCATCAGGGCGTCGGCGTCGGCGACGCCGAGGTCGTCGGCGAGCACGTCCTGGTCCTGCAACAGCAGGCGGTCGACGTTGCGCCCGGCGCGCACGTGGGCGGCGCCACGGATGGCGAGCAGCTCCCGATAGGGAGCGACCACGTCGGCCACCACGTCGTCGAGCACGGGCGTACCCCGGGCCGCCGCCTGCAAGGCATGCACGTCGCGCAGGCCGCCCTTTCCCTCCTTGATCTCTGGTTCCAACAGCGAGGCGATGTCCCCGAAGCGCTCCTGGCGGGCCAGCACCGCGTCCCGGAGCTCGGGCAGGCGGCGGCGGGCCCGGCTCTTCCAGTGGTCGAGCGAGCGGTCGATCAGCTCTGCCGCCAGCCGGCGGTCGCCGGCGATGTGGCGCCCGTCCAGGAGGCCGAGAGCCGCCTTGAGGTCGTCGCCGGCCACGGCGAGGGCCTCCTTGACCGTGCGGACGCTGTGGTCGAGCGAGAGGCCCCGGTCCCAGATGGGGTACCAGACCCTGTTCGCCACCGACGCGATGTCGGAACGACCCCTGTGCACCAGGACGATGTCCAGGTCACTGTGCGGAGCGCGGTCGTCACGGCCGAAGGATCCCACGGCGACGAGCGCGACGTCGCGCTCGTCGCCGAGGAGCCCGGCCAACCAGGTCTCGATCTCGGCGCTGGTCAGATGGCGTCCGGTCCCATCTCTCCGGTGCGGATCCGCATCGTCCGGTCCACGTCGGTGACCCAGATCTTCCCGTCGCCGATCTTGTCGGTGCGGGCGGCGGCGACGACGGTGTCGATGATGCGATCGACGTCGCCGTCATCGGCGAGCATCTCGATGCGCATCTTCGGTACGAAGTCGACTGTGTACTCGGCACCTCGGTACACCTCGGTGTGACCCCGCTGACGCCCGAAGCCCTGTACCTCCGACACGGTCATGCCGTTGATCCCTGCGTCCTTGAGGGCTTCCTTCACCTCGTCCAGCTTGAACGGCTTCACGATGGCGGTTACGAGCTTCATCAACCCATCCTTCCTGCGATTGCGTAGGCGGTCTCGGCGTGCTGGCTGACATCCAGCCCTTCGTCTTCCTGCTCGCTGGTGATGCGCAGGCCCATGGTGACGTCGATCACCTTGGCGATGACGAACGATGCGACGAAGGCGAAGGCCAGGGTGGCGACGGTTGCGACGAGCTGGTCGACCAACAGGCCCACCCCTCCACCGACCAGCAGGCCCTCGTTCGTGACCAGCTCGTTCACCGCGCTGTCGGCGAACAGGCCGACCATGAGCGATCCCAGGATGCCGCCGACCAGGTGGACCCCGATGACGTCGAGGGAGTCGTCGTAGCCGAGCTTGTACTTCAGGCTCACGGCCAGCATGCACAGGGCACCCGTGATGAAGCCGATGAGGATCGGCGACATGCCGCCGACGAACCCGGCGCAGGGCGTGATGGCCACCAGGCCGGCCACGGCGCCCGACGCGGCGCCGAGCGTGGTGGCGTGCCCGCTCTTGATCCGCTCGGCGAGCAGCCATCCGAGCATCCCGGCGCTGGCGGCGAGGAACGTGTTCATCATCGCCTGGGCGGCGATGCCGTTGGCGGCGAGGGCGGAGCCGGCGTTGAAGCCGAACCAGCCGAACCAGAGGATGCCGGTGCCCAGCAGGGTGAGGGGGAGGGAGTGCGGCGGCATCGGCTCGTGGGGCCAGCCCTTCCGCTTGCCCAGCACCAGGACGTCGGCCAGGGCGGCGGCGCCGGCGTTGATGTGCACCACCGTGCCGCCGGCGAAGTCGAGCGCACCCATCTCGGCGATCCACCCACCGCCGAAGGCCCAGTGGGCCACGGGCGAGTAGACGAGGAGCAGCCAGGCGCCGATGAAGACGGCGTAGGCGCTGAACTTCATGCGATCGGCTGTGGCCCCGGTGATCAGCGCGGGGGTGATGACCGCGAAGGTCATCTGGTAGGCGGCGAACAGCACCGCGGGGATGGTGAGCGTCTCCCAACCGGAGAACGTTCCCTGGCCGACGTCCTTCAGGCCGACGAAGTCGAAGTTCCCGAAGAACCCGCCGTTGCCGGTGTCGCCGAAGGCGATGCTGAAGCCGATCAGGGCCCACAGCACCGCGATGAGCCCCATGGCGAAGAAGTTCTGGGCGAGCATGCCCAAGGCGTGCTTCGACCGGACCATCCCGGCGTAGAAGAACGCCAGCCCGGGGGTCATGAAGAGCACCAGCGCCGTGGACATCAGCATCCAGGCGGTGTCACCGGTATCCATGCCGCTCCTTCTCTCGTGTCTCTTGCCCCATCCCGCTGACAGGTTGGGGTCACCTTGGCGGGGCGACGTTTCTCGTCGATGTGCCATGTGTTTCCAGCCGGTTAACCGTGTTGGCCTATGCGACCATGGACGTCATGGACCCACGGCGCGTGCGCGAGGACTGCCGGCACTACGTGGGCCGGTCGACCGGCGGCGGCGAGCGGGTCGAGATGTGCCGGTTGGGCGCCAACGAGGAGGACCCGTTCGCATGCCCGGACGGCTGCCTCTTCTTCGAGCCCCGGCGTGTCTCCGAGGCCGGGTGGCAGCGGCTCGACCCACCGGGCGCCTGAGGGAGCTCAGCCGGCCAGCAGGCCGGCGATGTCGCGGAAGAACTTGGAGCGTGGCAGCACCTCGGCACACCCGGCGGCCCGGGCGGCGTCCAGCATCGCGGTGTCCACGTGGCTCCCGTAGGCCACCACCCTGACGCCGGAGGCGGTCAGCCGAGGCAGCACCTCCATCACCCCACGCTGGGCCAGATCCACGATCACGACCTCGACGCCGGCCAGGCCCACCAGCGCCTCCGGCTGGGCGACGAACTTGACGTCGGGCGCGGCCGACTGGATCTTCGAGCGATCCATGAGGTCACGGGTGTAGGCGGCGATCACGACGGTCCTTTCGGTGCATGGCGCGCCTTGTGCGTCCAGGCCTTGGCCGCCCCCCAGACGAGGCCCAGCTCGCCCAGCTCCGGTGAGACATCGGCCAGGTGGGCGGGGGTGAGGTCGTAGTCGTCGTCGGGGAAGCGTTCGGCGTCGAATCCGGCCCGTGCCCTCGGAGTCGCTCCCGCGGACCGGAGCACCGCAGTGGGGTACCGGACGGCGTCGCGCAGCACCGACAACGGCGTCGTGCGCTGCTCGTCGATGTCCTTGGTCAGCAGCGACTCGATCTCAGCCCCCACCTCCCGCTGCGTGGTGCGGGCGGCGTCTGCGATCAGGGCCAGCACCTCGGGGGACGGCGCCTCCGCCAGCCGGCTGACCACGCAGCGCTCCACCCAGCCCGGCAGGGCGGCCACGATGGCGCGCGACAAGGCCTGGGCGTGCTCCTGCAGGGCTTCGTCGACCGGACGCTCAGCTCTCGAGGGGATCGGACAGCCGGTCGACCTGGACGCCGCTCGTCCGCAGCCACTCCAGAGCGCGGTCGACGGCTGCGTCGTCGCCGTCGAGCTCGCAGACGACCCACCCCACCGCCTCCTCGATCTTCGCCTGTCGGATGTTCGGCACGACGTCGAACTCGCGGACCAGTCGGGCGAGGACGGGCTGCCGGATCAGCTCCTCCGGGAAGGTGAGGCGAACCCTGGCGCTGGTCATCGGACCTCCGCTGTCGTGAGGGCGGCGTTGAGGTTCCCCGACCGGAACCCTTCGAGGTCGAGGGTGACATAGCGGTAGCCGGCACCCTTCACGGCCGAGACCACGGCTTCTCGCTCGGCGACGGCGCGTGCCAGCTCAGGGCCGTCGAGCTCGAGCCGGGCGGTGTCGCCGTAGTGGCGCACCCGCAGCTGCCGGAACCCCATCCGGCGCAGCGCCGACTCGGCGCGCGCCACCTCGGACAGCACGGTCAGCGTGACCGGCGTGCCGTAGGGAACGCGTGAGGCGAGGCACGCGGCCGCCGGCTTGTCCCAGGTGCGCAGCCCCAGGCGCTTCGACCACGACCGCACGTCGTCCTTGGTGAACCCTGCGTCGACCAGCGGGAATCGGGCGCCCCGCTGCCCGGCTGCGGCCTGCCCGGGCCGGTGGTCGCCGAGGTCGTCGAGGTTCACCCCGAGCACCACGGTCGCCCCCGCGGCCGCGGCAACCGGCTCGGTCAGGTCCATGAGCGCGGTCTTGCAGTGGAAGCAGCGGTCGCCGTCGTTCGCGGAGTACGCCGGGTTCGCCAGCTCGTCGGTGTGGACGACCTCCCACCGGAGGCCCCACTCGGCCGCCAGGTCCCGGCAGGCGAGCTCCTCTTCCGGAGCGAGCGACGGGGAGACCGCGGTCACGCACTGCGCCCGGTCCGCCCCAAGGGTGTCGTGGGCCACCCAGGCGAGGAAGGCAGAGTCGGCCCCTCCGGAGAACGCCACCACCACCCGCTCGAGCCGGCGCAGCTCGTCTCGAAGCCGGTCGAGGGCCGTCGTGGGGGACTGCGGCTGGACGGTCACGCGCTAAGTCTGCCCGATGCGCGAACCTTGCCTCACGTGAACCACCGACGACGAGGAGCTGAACGTCGAAGTCAGGTGGCCCACGCCGGGGACCCATGCCTTCAGCCGCATCCGAAGGCCGAAAGAAGGAGTTCGACAATGCACAACGGGCAACGGTTCTGGCGTGCGTCAGCACTGCTGGTCACCGCCTCACTGGCCTTCGCCGCCTGCGGCAGCGACGCGAACGAGGAAGGCGTAGGCGCCACCGGCGAAGGTGGTGCCGCCACCAAGACGGTGAAGATCGGCGTGATCGCACCGCTTTCGGGCGAGCTGTCCGCGCTGGGGCAGGGCATCAGGAACGGCGTGGACCTGGCCATCAAGCAGGCCAACGACAGCGGCAAGGTGAAGGGTTGGCGCATCGAGCTGGCTGCCGAGGACGACACGGCCAAGGCCGATGTCGGCGCTCAGGTGGCGACCAAGCTGTCGTCGGACTCGCAGGTCGCCGCGGTGGTCGGCACGCTGAACTCGAGCGTGGCGGAGCAGGTGGCACCCATCCTCAACCGCGCCAGCGTCGTCATGGTCTCACCGGCCAACACCAACGTGGCGCTCACCGGCCGCGACAAGCTGCCCAACCAGCAGCGCGTCTACAACACCTACTTCCGGGTGGCCACCACCGACGACGTGCAGGGGCCGTTCGCGGCGAACTACGCGTCGAACGAGCTGAAGGCCAAGACGGCCGTGATCATCCATGACAAGAAGACCTACGGCCAGGGTCTGTCCGAGGCCTTCAAGGGCCAGTTCGAGAAGAACGGTGGCCGGGTCCTGGGCACCGAGACCATCAACCCCGGCGACAAGGACTTCACCGCCGTGCTGACCCGGATCAAGCCACTGAACGCCGAGATGATCTACTACGGCGGCGAGTACCCGGAGGCCTCGCTGCTGGCCAGCCAGGCCAAGCAGCAGGGCATCAACGTGCCGATCATGGGTGGCGACGGCATGTACTCCGGTGCCTTCTTCGAGACGGCCAAGGAAGCGGGCGTCGGCACCCTCGTCACCTCGGTTGGTGCTCCGACGGAGTCGCTGTCGTCGGCCAGGGACTTCGTCGACGCCTACAAGAAGGCGAACTACAGCCAGCCCTACGAGGCCTACGGCGCCTACGCCTACGACGCGGCGAAGGTCATCATCGAGGCCCTGAGCAAGACGCTGACCGAGACGTCCGAGCTCAACACCGCCACCCGCCAGAAGCTGGTGGAGGAGACGGGCAAGGTCAACATCGACGGTGCCACCGGCAAGGTGAGCTTCGACCGGTTCGGTGACACCCAGACCAAGGTGCTCACCATGTACAAGGCCGAGACCAAGGCCGGCAAGCAGGAGTGGGTTGCCGCCAAGACGGACGAGTTCAAGTAGACCGAGCACCGCTCGAGCAGTTCGTTCGGTTGATCTGAGAGAGGGGCAGGGCGCCAGGCCCTGCCCCTCTCGTCTCGCTCCGGAGGGCTCGTCTTGCAGCAGTTCCTGCAGCAGCTGGTGAACGGCGTGGTGCTCGGCGCGACCTACGGCCTCATCGCCCTCGGCTACACGATGGTCTACGGCATCATCCAGCTGATCAACTTCGCCCACGGCGAGATCTTCATGGTCGGGGCCTTCGCCGGCCTGGCCATGTACAGCTACGTGCTGCCGGAGTCGATGCAGGGCAACCCCTTCATCGTCCTGCCGCTGGTGATCCTCGCCGCCGTCATCGTTTCGGTGACGGTGGCGCTTCTCGTGGAGCGGTACGGCTACCGCCCGCTTCGTCGGGCACCGAGGCTGGCCCCGCTGATCACCGCCATCGGCGTGTCGATCTTCCTGCAGGAGCTCGTACGGCTCTTCTACCCGGGCGCCCGCAGCCAGGTGTCGTTCCCCCGCATCATCGAGGGTCCCAACCTCGAGCTCGGCGGCGTCACCATCGCCCGCACCTCGCTCTTCCTGCTCGTCGTGGCGCTCGCACTCATGGTGGCGCTCCAGACCTTCATCCGCACCAGTCGCACCGGCAAGGCCATGCGGGCCACCTCGCAGGACGCCGACACGGCGCGGCTGATGGGCATCAACACCGATCGCATCATCGTGCTGACCTTCGCTCTGGGCGCGGCCCTCGCCGCAGTGGCCGGGGTCATGCAAGGCATGCGGTTCGTCTCGATCGACTTCCGCATCGGCTTCCTCGGCGGGGTGAAGGCCTTCACCGCCGCCGTGCTGGGGGGCATCGGCAACATCACCGGTGCCATGCTCGGCGGCTTCGTGCTCGGCATCGTGGAAGCCATGACCACCCAGTACCTGCTCGGATCCGCATACAAGGACGTGGCCGCCTTCGTGGTGCTGATCGCCGTACTGGTCTTCCGCCCTCAGGGTCTCCTCGGTGAACGGGTGGCGGTGCGGGCATGATCGTCTCGAGGGTCGCCACGTCGACATCGGAGCGGTTGCAGGCGACGTTCACCCGGCCGGTGCGGCTCGCGGTCGGTGGAGCCGGAAGCCTGCTCGTCGTCGCCGGTTGCCTACTCCCTTGGGCGACCTTCTTCTTCGGCTTCCCCGGGAAGGTCACCCTCGCCGGCTTCCCCGGCGGCTCCCGCCTCTACCCCCTGCTGCTGGTGGCCGTCGCGCCGCTGCTGCTGGTGGCGGTCGAGGGGCGGCGACGAGCCGGGCTGGCCGCGGCCTGGGGCGTCTTCGGCATCACCGCCTTCAACATCGCAGCGATCGGCTTCGGTCGGGACCTTCCCCTCGGGCTGCTCGAGGAACGTGGCGGCGGAGGGCTCGGGGCCGTCGCCATCGGTGCCTGGCTCGCGCTGGCCGGCGGTGCCCTGCTGATCGCTGCGTTCGCCTCGCTGCCGTCCTCTGACGAAGAACGCCCGTTCCGCCCCGGCTTGCCGGCGGCCCTGGAGCTGTTGACGATCGCCCTCTCCCTCGGCCTCATCCTCTTCGCCGTGGTGATCGCCCTCGAGGTCGACGAGACGAGCCGGTTCATCTCCCTCATCGCGTTCGCCACCGCGGCCGGCATGACCCTCGCCCGTCTCAACGTGTTCGCCTATGTCACCGAGCTGTTCGACCGCCACCGCACCGTCACCCTGGCGGCAGCCGCGATCGCGGCGGTGGTCTTCCCCTTCACGCAGGGGGGCAACGCCTACTGGATCCGGGTGTTCGCTTCGATCGGGGTCTTTGCCGCCGCTGCGATCGGCCTGAACGTGGTCGTGGGGCTGGCCGGCCTGCTCGACCTGGGGTACATCGCCTTCTTCGGCGTCGGCGCCTACGTGGGTGCGCTGTTCGCCGGTGCGGCCCGCACCACGGTGCACGTGAAGCTGCCCTTCCTCGTGGTGGTGGTGATGGGAGCCGTCATCGCTGCGATCTTCGGGGTGATCATCGGTGCTCCGACCCTGCGATTGCGCGGGGACTACCTGGCCATCGTCACGCTCGGCTTCGGCGAGATCTTCCGCATACTCGCCTTCAACTTCGACTGGCTCACCCGGGGCCCGAACGGCATCTCGGGCGTCCCCGACCTGGCCATCGGGAGCTACAACTTCGGTGCGACCAACGAGGTGCTCGGCTTCTCGCTCCCAGGGTTCGCCAACTACTACTTCGTCGAGCTCATCCTCCTGGCGGCCATCATCCTGGCCTTCACGCGCCTCAACGACAGCCGGATCGGGCGGGCGTGGATCGCCATCCGCGAGGACGAGACGGCGGCGGCGGCCATGGGCATCAACACCTACCGGTTGAAGATGCTGGCGTTCGGCATCGGCGCCTTCATGGCCGGTGCCGCGGGCACGGTGAACGCGCACGTGACGACGCAGGTGTCTCCCGACTCGTACGGCTTCCTGGAGTCGATCCTGCTGCTGGCCGCCGTGGTGCTGGGCGGCATGGGCACGATCGGGGGTGCCCTGCTCGGCTCGGCCGCTCTCTTCATCGTCCCCGAGAAGCTGCGGTCCTTCCAGGACAAGCGCCTCCTCCTCTTCGGCATCGCCCTCATCGTCATCATCCGGTTCCGACCGGAGGGCATCGTGGCCAACCGGCGCCGGAAGGCCGAGCTGCACGACGCCGACCCGTCGACCGGTGATGCCAGCGGCGCGCCGCCAGGAGCACCCGTCGTCGGGGCGGTGGCCCAGTGAGCGTCTCCGCGTCCAGCGCACCCACGGCCGCGACTCCGCCGGTGCTCGAGGCACGGGGCGTCACCAAGGTGTTCGGAGGGCTGACCGCGGTCGACGGGGTCGACCTCGAGGTCGGCGAGCGGGAGATCGTCGGCCTGATCGGCCCGAACGGCGCCGGCAAGACCACGTTCTTCAATTGCCTGACCGGGATGGAGACACCCACCAGCGGGCGCATCAGCTACCGGGGACGCACGCTGAGCGGCAAGCCGCATCGGGTCACCGAGAGCGGCCTGGCCCGCACCTTCCAGAACATCCGACTGTTCCCCAACATGACCGCCCTGGAGAACGTGCTGGTGGGCCGCCACTGCCGCACGAGCCAGGGCGTGCTCTCCGCGCTCGGCCGTGGACCGCGGTATCGGCGCGAGGAAGCCGATGGGCGGGCTCGCGCCCACGAGCTGCTGCAGTTCGTCGGGATGGACCGTCACGCCGAGACGCTGGCTCGCAACCTGCCCTACGGCGACCAGCGGCGGCTCGAGATAGCCCGGGCGCTCGCCACCGATCCGGGTCTGTTGCTCCTCGACGAGCCCACAGCCGGCATGAACCCGCAGGAGACGGCGTCGGCCATGCAGCTCGTACGCCGCATCCGGGAGCAGGGGCTGGCCATCGTGGTGATCGAGCACGACATGCGCTTCATCTTCAGCCTCTGCGACCGGGTGGCCGTGCTCGTCCAGGGACAGAAGCTGGTCGAGGGCACCGCCACCGAGGTGCAGCAGGACCCGAGAGTGGTGGAGGCCTACCTGGGCAAGCCGGTGGACGGTGGCTGATCCGATGCTGGAGGTGCGCGACCTCCGTGTGGCCTACGGCAAGATCGAGGCGGTGAAGGGCATCTCCTTCACGGTCGACCCCGGACAGGTCGTCACCCTCATCGGCGGCAACGGGGCCGGCAAGACGACGACGCTGCGGACCTTGTCGGGGCTCCTCACCCCCACGGCGGGCGAGGTGATCTTCGAGGGCGAGCCCATCCACTCGCTTCCGGCCCACGAGATCGTGCGGCGCGGGCTGGCCCACTCCCCCGAGGGCCGCCACGTGTTCCCGCGCATGACCGTGCAGGAGAACCTCGACCTCGGCGCCTTCAGCCGGAAGGACGGCGCGAAGGACATCGCGGAGGACTTCGACCGGTCCCTCGACCTCTTCCCCGTGCTGCGCGACCGGCGGACCCAGGTGGCGGGCACCCTGTCAGGCGGTGAACAGCAGATGCTGGCCATGGCTCGCGCCCTGATGAGCCGACCGCGGCTGCTGATGCTCGACGAGCCGTCGATGGGCCTGTCCCCCATCATGATGCAGCGCATCCTCGCCACGGTGGCCGAGCTCAAGGCACGGGGCACCACCATCCTGCTCGTCGAGCAGAACGCCCAGGCCGCGCTCGGCCTCGCCGATTCGGCCCACGTGATCGAGACGGGCCGCATCGTGCTCTCGGGCACCGGGCCCGAGCTGCTGGGCAACGACTCCGTGCGCAAGGCCTACCTCGGCGAGGAATAGCCATGAGGATCGGTGTCATCGGAACAGGGCAGTTCGCAGGAAGCCTCGTCGGCCTGTGGAAGCTTCACCCGGACGTCACGCGGATCACGGTGACCGACCTGGTCGCGGAACGCGCCGCCGAGCACCTGCAGCGGTACGGCTTGGACGCGGTGCACGACTCCGCCGAGGAGCTCCTGGCCTCCGACTGCGACGCAGTCGTGGTGATGACGCAGCGCTGGACCCACGGAGAGCTGGTGCTGCGTGCTCTCGAGGCCGGCAAGCACGTGTACTCAGCAGTGCCGATGTCCATCAGCGCCGACGAGATCGAGGCCATCATCGCCATGGTCGATCGGACCGGGCTGGTGTACATGATGGGCGAGACCAGCTACTACAACCCGGCGGTCGTCTACGCGCGGGACAGCATCGCCGCAGGTGACTTCGGCCGGGTCTTCTACTCCGAGGGTGACTACGTCCACGACATGGACAACGGCTTCTACGCGGCATACCAGTTCAGTGGCGGTGCCGACTGGAAGGCCACGGCGAGCTACCCGCCGATGCTGTACCCGACGCACGCGGTCGGTGGGGTCCTGGGGGCGCTGCCGACCTATGCGACGTCGGTCAGCTGCATCGGAGTCGTCGATGACCGTGGGGACGGGGTCTTCGATCGGGCGGTCTCCATGTTCGACAACGACTTCTCCAACATGAGCGCCCACTTCAAGCTGGCGGACGGTGGCGTGATGCGGACCAACGAGTTTCGACGGGTCGGTCATCCGGTCGGGGTCCACGAGTCGCGCTTCCGCTTCTACGGAACCGATGCCGTGATGGAGCAGTCGTCGACCGGCGCGACCCTCAGCGACCGTGAGGGAATCCGGGACATCAGCGAGCTCTTCTACACCAGCCATGCCGAGGCCGACGGCTCCGCACCGCAGCTCACCGGCATCGACCCGGCCCTGGTGCACAGCTTCAGCTCCGGGTCGGCGAAGGTCCACGACCGGTCCCGGCTACCCGAGCAGTACGAGGGTGCACCCAACGGCCACGAGGGGGCCCACCACTTCCTGGCCGACGACTTCGTCCGAGCCGTGACCCGGAGGACGCAGCCCCCGATCAACGCCTGGGTCGCGGCGCGCTTCACCCTGCCGGGCATCATCGCTCAGGCATCGGCTCTCTCTGACGGGGAGCGCCTGCCCATACCTGACTTCGGTGACGGTCCGACGGTGGACCTGGCGGCGTTCCGGTAGCGCCCAGGGACGGCTGCTGATGCTCGACGAGCCGTCGATGGGCCTACCTCGGCGAGGAATAAACAAAGCACTTCCTTGCTCTACCCTTCAGGAACGAAGGGAGGCGCCATGGCTGTCGCCGTCATCACAGGTGCATCGAGAGGGCTCGGTCGGGCACTTGCCCAGGAGCTGTCGGAGCGGGGCTGGAAGCTCGTGCTCGACGGCCGAAGCCGAGAGCCACTGGAGGCGGTGGCGGCGGAGACCGGCGGTGTCGCCGTCGCGGGCGACGTCTCCGACCCGGCTCACCGCCAGGCCCTCCACCAGGCGGCGGAGTCGCTCGGAGGGGCTGACGCCCTGGTGAACAACGCCAGCGTCCTCGGCCCGAGCCCGCAGCCGGCGATGTCGTCGTACCCGATCGACGTGCTCGAGCAGGTCTACCGGGTCAACGTCATCGCGCCGATCGCTCTGACGCAGCTCTTCCTGCCAGGCCTGCGCGAACGCGGCGGTCGAGTGGTGAACGTCACCAGCGACGCCGGCGTCGAGCCCTACGAAGGATGGGGCGGCTACGGCTCGTCCAAGGCCGCGCTCGAGCACGCGACGAAGGTGCTGGCCCTGGAGGAGCCGACCGTGCAGATCTACACCGTCGATCCCGGGGACATGAACACGGTGATGCACCAGGAGGCGTTCCCCGGCGAGGACATCTCGGACCGGCCGCCGCCGGAGGTCTCCGTGCCCGGGTTGGTGGCGCTGTTGGAAGGCGATCGTGCGAGTGGCCGGTACATCGCTCGCGAGGTGGCGTGATGGCCGTCGTGGAGGGGCTGGCCGGGGCTGGGCTGGACTACCACCTCCCCGAGGGCCTCGAGGCCCACGCACCACCGGAGATGCTCGGCATCACGCGCGACGCCGTGCGCCTCATGGTCTCCACCGGCCCGGACGCCCACGTGCACACCACCTTCTCGGACCTCCCACGCTTCCTGCGAGCCGGGGACCTGCTCGTGCTGAACACCTCGGCCACGGTGCCCGCGGCGCTGCCCGTGCTGGAACACGACGCCGCACCGGAGCTGGTGCTGCACCTCTCCACGCCGTTGCCCGGCGGCCTGTGGCTGACCGAGCTCCGGCGGCCGGAGGGGTTCGGCACGGCCATGTTCGACGCTGCGGGCCCCGGAGACCTGCAGCTGCCGGGCGGCGCCTCGGCCGAGCTGCTGGCCCCCTTCGGCGACGGCCGGCGCCTGTGGTTCACCGCCCTGCACCTCCGGGAGCCGCTCCTGCCCTACCTCGCCCGGCACGGACGACCGATCCGCTACGCCTACGCCGGCGGCGCGTGGCCGTTGTCCGCCTACCAGAACGTGTACGCATCCGATCCGGGCAGCGCCGAGCTGGCCAGTGCCGGGCGCCCCTTCACCGCCGACGTCCTGACCCGGCTGGTGACCAAGGGCGTGCGCATCGCACCGCTCGTGCTCCACACCGGCGTCTCCTCGGCCGAGGCGAACGAGGCACCTGCCCCCGAGCGCTTCGCCGTGCCGCTGTCGACCGCCCGCCTGGTCAACGAGACCAAGCACGAGGGTGGGCGGGTCATCGCCGTCGGCACCACCGTCGTACGGGCGCTCGAGACGGTGACCGACGAGACCGGCGCCGCGCATCCAGGCGACGGTTGGACGGAGCTGGTCGTCACCCCGGCGCGCGGGGTTCGGGCCGTCGACGCCATGATCACCGGATGGCACCCGCCGCGGGCCTCGCACCTCCTCCTGCTCGAGGCCCTCGCCGGCCGGCCGATGCTCGAGGGCGCCTACGCCTCGGCCGTGGAGGCCCGATACCGATGGCACGAGTTCGGCGACAGCCACCTGCTGCTGCCGGCGTGACCGGTCAGGGACGAGCGGCGATGAGGTAGGCGCACCGGTGGGCGCCCGAGACGATGTGCGAGGTCCGCTCCACCGTCGCCCCGGGCAGCACCGAGCGCAGGAACTCGATCTCGCTGGAGCAGGCCTGGCCGTACTGCCGGGCCACCCCGAGCACGGCGCAGTTGTGCTCGGTGACGACGAAGGTGTCGTCGGACCGACGCTCCCACGTGGCCAGGTAGCCGTCCTCGTCGAGGATGGCGGCCACCTCGGCCACCTGGTCCTCCAGCGTCTTGCCGGCCACGCGTTCGGCGGCTCGCTCGATGCGACGGTCCCGCCGGCGGTCGAACAGGCGGCTGACCATCTCCGGGCTGTCGGTCTCGATGTACGACAGCAGCTCGTTCGCCAGCTCGCGGTACGTGTTGGGGAAGAGGGCCTCGGCGACCTCGGTCAGGAAGTACAGGTGCTTCGGGCGGCCCGGCTGGCCCTTGATCTCTCGATGGCTGACGAACCCGCTGGCCACGAGCCCGCCCAGGTGCTGCCGCACCGCGCTGGCCGTGATCTGCAGATCCGCGCCGAGCTCCTCGGCTCGGGCCTCGCCCCGCTTCTTCAGGCTCTCGAGGATCGCCCGTCGCGTCGAGGGCAGGCTGGCGAGGCTCGCCGTGTCGGACACAGCTACCGATGGTACGGGCCGGAACCCCTCAGCGGCGGGTCGCCCCGGCCCGGCTACGACACACCGAGCTGGGCGAGCACCTCGGCGGGCTCGGCGATGAGACCGGTGAAGAACGGCCCGAAGTCGGCGTACACGGCCGACGCCTCGTCGAAGCGCATGGTGTACACGACGTCCTTCAGGTCGTCGGGGCGCACGCCGAACAGCGTCACGCCCCACTCGTAGTCGTCGATGCCGGCGGACCCCGTGATCAGCTGCACGATGCGGCCGGAGAACTTCCGCCCTGAGCTGCCGTGCTCGTACATGAGTCGCTCGCGGTCCTCGTACGGCAGGGTGAACCAGTTCTGGTCGGGCCCGCCCCGGCGCTTCGACATCGGGTAGAAGCAGATCGCGTTCTTGCCCTCGGGCGGCAGCTCGGGATACAGCCGGGGTCGCAACCGCTCCTCGGGCATGCCCTTCGCGTACTCCGACACCTCGGTGAGCGACACGTAGGAGTCGGCCAGCTCGAGCCCAGCCGCCTGGATCGCGGCCTGGAACGCCCGCAGCCGCCAGAGGTCGGGGCCCAGCGCGAGGAACCCGAGGTCGGCCTTGTGGCCGAGCACCGCGAAGGTGACGACCTGGTGGCCGTCGGCCTGGGCCGACTTCACTGCGGTCAGGATGGCCTCGGCGTCGGTGGACGGCGTCAGCTTGCAGAAGAGGTGGAGTGCTCCCCACCCGGTGGAGGGCGACAGGGGCTCGGGCACGCCCCGAGTCTACGGCGCACTTGCAATTGTGCGGCCGGCACGTATCCCGCCGAAACGGGGGTAGGGGCGCGGACCTTCGCCCGAGCTCGGGCCCACATCTCTGGAAAGAGGACAGCAATGGCAGACACCAGCACCAACACCGTCGCAAGGGCAATGAACGACGTCGGCATGGCCGCCTGGTTCGGTGGCTCACTCATGGGCGCGATCGGCCTCAACGGCGCCGCCGCGGTGGCCGATGCCCCGAGCCAGCGAGCGAAGGTGGCGAACGCCGGGTGGGCGCGCTGGACGCCCGCCAACCTCGCCGCCATAGCGGCCTACACGGTCGGCGCGCTCCAGCTGACACGGGTGAACAAGGACCGCCTCACCGCGCAGAAGGGCGTCGCGGCAGCCGCCGGAGTGAAGACCGTGCTCAGCGGTTTGGCCATGGGCGCGACGGCGTACAGCCGGGTGCTCGGCCAGAAGGTCATGGATGCCGGCGCCCCCTCCGTCGAGGGTGCGACCGAGCCGAACGCGGCGACGCCGCCCGAGGTCGCCGCAGCCCAGCGCCAGCTCAAGATGCTGCAGTGGGCCATCCCGGCGCTGACCGGCGCCATGATCGTCATCGACAGCCGGATGAGCGAGCAGCAGCGGCCCAACCAGGTGGCCCGAGGCCTCCTGTCCCGCATCGCCACCTGAACAAGCACGCCGTTCGTCCATGGCGCCGTCGCTAGGGTTCGGCGCCATGGACGTGAGGGCCCACAACCGCGGGGCGTGGGACGCCGAGGTGTCGCGAGGCAACGTCTGGACCGTGCCGGTGGACGAGGCAACGGTGGCGGCCGCCCGCAAAGGTCGTTGGGAGGTCGTGCTGACCCCGCAGCGTCCCGTACCGCGCGAGTGGTTCGGCGAGATCGGTGGAGCCAGGCTCCTGTGCCTTGCGTCCGGCGGGGGCCAGCAGGGCCCGGTGCTGGCCGCAGCAGGAGCGCGGGTGACCGTCTTCGACAACTCTCCTGCCCAGCTCGGCCAGGACCGCGCGGTGGCCGAGCGGGACGGCCTCTCGATCGACACAGTCGAGGGCGACATGTGCGACCTGTCGGCCTTCGACGACGGCGCCTTCGACCTGATCTTCCACCCGTGCTCCAACCTGTTCTCGCAAGAGATCCGGCCGATGTGGCGTGAGGCCCACCGCGTGCTGCGGCCGGGGGGGACCCTGCTCGCCGGCTTCGCCAACCCGATGCTGTTCTGCTTCGACGAGGAGCTGGAGGCGCAGGGTGTGCTCCAGGTGAGGCATGCGGTGCCGTACTCGAGCCTCACGGCGGAGGGTGTGGCGACGGCCGGCGAGCCGCTGATCTTCGGTCACTCGTTGGAGGATCAGATCGGCGGGCAGCTCGAAGCCGGCTTCATCCTCACCGGCCTCTACGAGGACCGGCATCTCGACACCGACGTGTCGGCGCGCTACTTCCCGGGGTTCGTGGCCACCCGCGCCATCAAGCCGTAGGCCCGCTGCTCAGTAGCCCGTGCGCGGCTACCAGATGTCGACGCGCTCGTCCGGCTCGAGCCAGAGGGCGTCGGCGGGACTGGTGCCGAAGGCGTCGTGGAAGGCGTGGATGTTGCGGACGGCGTTGGCCCGGAACTCGGCGGGCGAGTGAGGGTCGATGGTCAGCCGTCGCACCGCCTCGGCCTCCCGGTCGATGACGCGCCAGCAGCGCGCCCACCCCACGAAGAACCTCTGGTCGCCGGTCAACCCGTCCACGACCGGCGCCTCGGCGCCGCCGAGGCTCAGGCGGTAGGCGTGGTGGGCGACGGCCAGGCCTCCGAGATCACCGATGTTCTCCCCGACCGTCAGCGCGCCGTTCACCTTGTGCTCGTCGGACAGCTCTCGGGGCGACAGCCCGCTGTACTGGTCGATGAGCGCAGTCGTCTTCACGTCGAATCGCTCGCGATCCTCCGGAAGCCACCAGTCCCTCAACCTGCCATCACCGTCGTAGCGCGACCCCTGGTCGTCGAAGCCATGGCCGATCTCGTGGCCGATGACGCACCCGATGGCGCCGTAGTTGTAAGCGGGATCGGTGTCCGGATCGAAGAAGGGCGGCTGCAGGACGGCCGCAGGGAACACGATCTCGTTCATGGTGGGCTGGTAGTAGGCGTTGACCGTCTGCGGGGTCATGAACCATTCGTCGCGGTCGACGGGACGACCGATCCGCCCGAGGTCGTACTGCGTGTCGAAGGCGCGGGCGCGCTGGACGTTCCCGATGAGGTCGTCCGGTTCGATCGCCAGCGCGCTGTAGTCCCGCCATCTCACGGGCTTGCCGATCTTGGGCGTGAAAGCGTCCAGCTTGGCCAGAGCGCGCTGACGGGTGGGCTCGGCCATCCACCCGAGCTCGGCGATCCGGACGCGATAGGCCTCGATCAGGTTGTCGATGAGCGCCGCCATCTGGGCCTCGGCCTTGGGCGGGTAGTGGTGCTCGACGTAGATCCGGCCCACCGCCTCGCCCAGAGCTCCCTCGACCAACGAGACGCCGCGCTTCCACCGAGCCCGAAGGGACGGGGCCCCGGTGAGCACGGTGCCGAAGAAGGCGAAGTTCTCGTCGACGATCTCCCTGGAGAGGTAAGGCGCGTAGGACGTCACCGTGCGCCACGCGAGCCACTGCTGCCATCGCGCGACCTCCACGTCGTCGAAGGCGACGGTCGCCGCCTCGAGGAAGTCCGGCTGGGAGACCACGACCTCCGACCACGCGGCCGGGTCGGCGTTCATGCCCTCGAACCACCGCCGCGCGATCGGCAACCGTCCGAGCAGCTCTTCGGCCGTGTGGAGGTTGTACGTCTTCACCGCGTCACGCGTGGCCACCCGGTCCCAGTGCGACGATGCCAGCCTCATCTCGAGGTCCATCACGGACGCAGCCACGTCCGCCGCTTCCGGTCCGCCGGCCACGCCGGTCAGCTGGAGCATGCGAGCCATGTGGCCGACGTAGAGCCGGCGAATCTCGTCGTGGGCGTCGGCCCGGTAGTACGACTCGTCGGGAAGCACGATCCCGGACTGGAACAGGTGCAGCAGGTAGCGCTCGGGGTTCCCGCGGTCGACTGCGGCTCGCACGCCCACGAAACCACCGATGCCCTCGCGAGCGAACGCCCCGAGGAGGCTGACGAACGCGTCGGTGTCGGTGGCCGAGTCGATGCGGGCGAGGATCGGCTGCAGCGGTCGCGCTCCCGACGCCTCTACGGCCGTCTCGTCCATGAACGACGCATAGAGGTCACCGATCTTGCGCTCGTCGCTTCCGACGGGGGCGCCGGACGCGGCGGCCGCCTCGATGATCTCCCGCACGTCGATCTCCGCCTGATCGCGCAGGATCATGAACGAGCCGTAGGACGAGCGGTCATCCGGGATCTGGGCCGTGCGGATCCAGCGCCCGTTCACGTGGCCGAAGAGGTCGTCCTGGGGACGGATGCCTGGGTCGAGCTCCTCGGAGGAGAACTGTTCGATCGTCGTCACGTCGCCATGATGGCAGCGCCGGGACGCGAAGAGGCCCGCCTCTCGGCGGGCCCCCTCAGCTCTGCTCGTCCTACGGTCGGACTAGAAGTCCTCCATGCCCCCGCCGGGCATGCCGCCGCCGGCGCCCTTCTCTTCGGGCTTGTCGACGATGACCGCCTCGGTGGTGAGGAACAGCGCCGCGATCGACGCTGCGTTCTGCAGGGCCGACCGGGTGACCTTGGCCGCGTCGGGCACCTTGGCCGACAGGTCCTCGTACTCGTCGGTGGCGGCGTTGTAGCCGTGGCCACCCTCGAGGTTCTTGACCCGCTCGACGATGACGCCACCTTCCTTGCCGGCGTTGATGGCGATCTGACGCAGCGGCTCCTCGACGGCCTTGGCCACGATGCGGGCACCGGTGGCCTCGTCGCCCTCGAGCTTGTCCGCTACGTCGAGGATGGCGGCCTGCGAGCGCAGCAGGGCCACGCCACCGCCGGGCACGACGCCCTCTTCCACGGCGGCCTTGGCGGTCGACACGGCATCTTCGATGCGGTGCTTGACCTCCTTCAGCTCCACCTCGGTGGCTGCGCCGACCTTGAGCACGGCGACGCCACCGGACAGCTTGGCCAGGCGCTCCTGCAGCTTCTCCCGGTCGTAGTCGGAGTCGGTGTTGTCGATCTCCGCCTTGATCTGGTTGATGCGGCCCTTGATGTCCTCTTCGGACCCGCCACCCTCGACGACGGTGGTCTCGTCCTTGGTGACGACCACCTTCCGGGCGGTGCCCAGCAGGTCGATCGTCGTGTTCTCGAGCTTGAGGCCGACCTCTTCGCTGATGACCTGACCACCGGTGAGGATGGCCATGTCCTGCAGCATCGCCTTGCGGCGCTCGCCGAAGCCGGGAGCCTTGACGGCGGCAACCTTGAGAGCGCCACGGATCTTGTTTACGACCATGGTGGCGAGGGCCTCGCCGTCGACGTCCTCGGCGATGATGACCAGCGGCTTGCCGCTCTGGAGGACCTTCTCGAGCACGGGGAGCAGGTCCCGCAGGGCGGAGATCTTGGTGCTCACGAGCAGGATGTACGGATCCTCGAGCGAGGCCTCCATGCGCTCGGGATCGGTGACGAAGTACGGGGAGATGTAGCCCTTGTCGAAGCGCATGCCCTCGACCAGGTCGATCTCCATGCCGAAGGTGTTGGACTCCTCGACGGTGATGACGCCGTCCTTGCCGACCTTGTCCATGGCCTCGGCGATGAGCTCGCCGATCTCCACGTCGTTGTTGGCGGAGATGGAGGCGACGGAGGCGATCTGCTCCTTGGAGTCGACCTCCTTCGAGAGCGCGGCCAGGCTGGCTACCGCAGCCTCGACGGCGGCCTCGATGCCCCGCTTGAGGCCCATCGGGTTGGCGCCGGCGGCCACGTTCTTCAGGCCCTCGCGGACCATGGCCCGGGCCAGGACGGTGGCGGTGGTGGTGCCGTCACCGGCGACATCGTCGGTCTTCTTGGCGACCTCCTTGACCAGCTCGGCGCCGATGCGCTCGTAGGGGTCTTCGAGGTCGATCTCCTTGGCGACGGACACGCCGTCCTTGGTGATGGTGGGTGCGCCCCACTTCTTCTCGAGCACGACGTTGCGGCCCTTCGGGCCGAGGGTGACGCAGACTGCGTCGGCGAGCTGGTTCATGCCAGCCTCAAGCGCCCGTCGCGCCGTGTCCTCGAACGAGATCAGCTTGGCCATGTGGGTTCCTCCGTTGGGTCTCTGACGCCTTGATGCCGTTAGCACTCGAATGCGGCGACTGCTAAACGCTAGCCCGGCGTTAGCAGTCAACGCAAGCGAGTGCCAGCACTCCTGCACGGCGGAACGGGCGCGTGGAGGCGACGCCGGCGGGCGAACCAGGCCCGGTGCAAACGCGGGGCGGTGGTGGCGAAGCCCCCCGCTCCGCCACCACCCCCCAGACCGAGGCACTGCAGCGAGGGGCTGGAAGACGGCGACTCGCGCAATGTTTCGGCTCCCGAAACGTTACGGGTGTCACACCACAGCCACCAAATCGCCTCGGATGCCGGCATGGCGTTCTACGGCCCACGTCCCGGCCGCGATGAGGTCAGAAGCGGTGTTGCAGGGTCTCGAAGCCCGTGCCCGCGGCACGAGGCCGGGGGCGGTTGAAGGCCGCTTCGAGCCGATCGAGCAGCTCGGCCTTCTGCAGCTCGGCTTCACGCCGGGCGGTCAGCTCCTCCGTCGTCGAGGCCAGGAGGAACGCCAGCCGGGCGACGAGGTCCTCCGGGTCGAACGGCTTGGTCAGGTACTCGTCCGCGCCGAGCTCCCAGCCCCGCAGGTGGTCGCGCTCCTCGGTCTTGCAGGTGAGGATGATGACCCGCGTGTTCGGGGCCATGCCGCGCTGACGCATGGTGCGCAGCACCCCGAAGCCGTCGATGCCCGGCATCATCACGTCGAGGACCATGGCGTCGGGGGCGCCCGCCTCGATGGCCCCTAAGGCGTGGGCCCCGTCTTCGGCCTGGCGGACGACGTAGCCGGAGTCCTCGAGCGCGAAGGCGACCAGCATGCGGATGTCAGGGTCGTCGTCGACGACGAGCACTTCGGCCATGACGTCCTATCGACAGGTCGATGCGCCGAGGTGAAGACCACTTTCGCGTAGCACCGACGGACTAGTTCTCCCCCGGAGCGTTCGTGGTCCGACTGCTGGCGGGACTTCGCCGCCGCCGGGTCAGCCGCCGGCGACGGCAGGGATGATGCTCACGGTGGAGGTGTCCTCCAACGGCGTCTCGAGTCCCTGGAGGAACCGGATGTCCTCGTCGGCGACGAAGACGTTCACGAACCGGCGAAGTGCGCCGGCATCGTCGAACAGCCGGTCGCCGAAACCGGGGTGGGCGGCGTCGAGGGCCTTGAGCGCCTCGCCGACGGTGGAGCCGTCGACGCGCACCTCGCCGGCGTTGCCGGTGAGGGTGCGGAGCTGGGTGGGGATGCGGATGGAGGGCATGGTGTCCTTCTCGTCAGCTCGGGAGGCCGACGGCTGCGTTGAACGCGTCGAGGGTGGGAGCGATGGTGGCGGTTGGCTGGGCCACGGCGGAGACGGCCTCGATGGTCTTGAGGCCATGCCCGGTGATGTAGGCGACCACCCGCTCGTCGGGTCGGACGACCCCGGAGGCGGCCAGCTTGACCAGGGTGGCGATCGTGGTGCCGCCGGCCGTCTCGGCGAAGATGCCCTCGGTGCGGGCCAGGAGGCGGATGCCCTCGACGATCTCGTCGTCGGTGACCGAGCCGATGGCGCCACCGCTCTTGCGCACCACGTCGAGGGCGTAGAAGCCGTCGGCCGGGTTGCCGATGGCCAGCGACTTGGCGATGGTCTTGGGCCGCTGCGGGCGGATGATGTCCGTGTCCTCGGCGAAGGCCACCGCTACGGGCGAGCAACCCTCGGCCTGGGCCCCTGACACACGGACGTGGGGCTCCTCGTCCAGCAGGCCCACGTGGTACAGCTCGTTGAAGCCCTTGTGGACCTTGGTCAGCTGGCTGCCGGACGCGATGGGCACCACGACGTGGTCAGGCGCCTGCCAGCCGAGCTGCTCGGCCACCTCGAAGGCCAGCGTCTTGGAGCCCTCGGCGTAGTACGGGCGCACGTTGACGTTGACGAAGGCCCACGTCGGCTGCTCGCTGGTGAGCTCGGCGCAGAGGCGGTTGACGTCGTCGTACGTGCCGTCGATGGCGATGAGGCGGCCACCGTAGATGGCGGTGGTGACGATCTTGCCCTGCTCGAGGTCGGACGGGATGAAGACGATCGATTCCATGCCGGCCCGGGCCGCGTGGGCGGCCACCGAGTTGGCCAGGTTGCCGGTGGACGCGCAGGCCGCGACCTTGAACCCCAGGTCGCGGGCCTTGGTCAGCGCGACGGACACCACCCGGTCCTTGAACGACCCGGTCGGGTTCAGCGTGTCGTTCTTGAGCCAGAGCTCGCCGAGACCCAGCTCGGCGGCCAGGCGGTCGGCCCGCACCAACGGGGTGAACCCGGCGCCGAGGTCGACCGGGTCCTCGGCTGAGGCCGGCAACAGATCGGCGTAGCGCCAGATCGTGGGTGGCCCGGCGGCGATCTTCTCGCGGCTGATCGAGCTTCTTATGGCGTCGTAGTCGTAGGCGACCTCGAGCGGACCGAAGCAGAACTCGCACACGTGCAAGGCCTCGACCGGGTAGGTGCGCGCGCACTCCCGACAGCGGAGAGATTCAACGAACGGCACTGCTTCCTCCTCATCGTTCCGGGCATTGGCACCTGGCTCGCTAGAGCTGGTTGCCGCGACGTCGTCGGGCCCGGCCCCTCGGCCGCTCTGGATGATCTTGGGCGCAATGGTAGGGCAGGATGACCCGGTGCGCACCTCATCAGGCGTGTCGGTGGTGATCCCCGCCCGCAACGAGGAGGAGACGGTGAGCGCAGTGGTCCGCGGCGTGATGGCGCTGGGGCGGACCGTCGTCGACGAGGTCGTCGTCGTCGACGACTCTTCGAGCGACGCCACCGCCGCAGCTGCGGCCGCGGCAGGAGCCCGCGTGGTGTCCGCAGCCCAGGTGCTGCCGGCCCACGGCACCGGTCCCGGCAAGGGGGAGGCCATGTGGAAGGGCCTGGCCGCGACGACCGGTGACATCGTGGTCTTCCTCGATGCCGACCTCGACCCGTTCGAGCCCGGGTGGGTGGAGGCCCTCATGCGGCCGTTGCTGCAGCACCCGGAGGTCGCTCTGGTCAAGGGCACCTACGACCGGGAGGGCGAGGGTGGCCGGGTGACCGAGCTCACCGCTCGCCCCGCGTTGTCCCTGCTCTTCCCGGAGGTGGCCGCGGTGCTGCGTCAACCGCTCGGTGGGGAGTACGCCGGTCGCCGGTCGGCCCTCGAGCAGGTGTCGTTCGTGCGCGGCTATGGCGTCGACCTGGCGCTGGTGCTCGACGTCGTCGAGCGGTGGGGTCTCGCCGGCCTGGCCCAGGTCGAGCTGGGGTCACGTAGCCACCGCAGCCGTCCGCTCGCCGAGCTGGCCCCGATGGCCGAGGCGGTGCTCCACGTCGCTCTGCACCGCGGCGCAGGGCATGCCGAGGCGCCCGCCTCGTGCCCGCCCCTGACCGGCATCCGGCCCGTGCCGTCCCGCCGCACGGCCTGAGGGCGTACCGGCTCTCAGCTCGTAGGGCGGTCCAGCGCAGAGGCAGCCGCTCCCGCATCCGCCTCATCCGGACGGCTGGCGTCGTCGCCGCCGAGCCCCTGGTTCTCCTGGCGGTCGGCCACGTCCTCCACGATTCCGGCCCCCATGTCCACCTCACCGAGTGGGTCGATGGGCTCTCCGAGGATGTGCACCCGCCACACGTCACCTATCACGATCTTGAGCGCAGCCGCGGCCGGCACGGCCAGCATGAGCCCGAGGAAGCCGCCCATGCTCCCCCCCGCCAGCAGCCCCAGGATCACGGCCGCCGGGTGCAGGTGGACGATGCGTTGCATGACCTGAGGGGTGATGAAGTGGTTGTCGATCTGCTGCACCGCAACCATCACCACCACGACGAGCAGCGCCTGCAGCGGCGTGCCGGTGGTGAGGGCGATGGTGACTCCGGGGATGCCGCCGATCCATGGTCCGACCAGCGGGATGACGTTGAACAGCCCGGCGATCATGCCGATCAGGAACCAGAACTCCAGGCCGATGGCGGCCAGCCCGAGCGAGCACATCACCCCGACCAGCAGGGCCACCAGCAGCTGGCCGCGGAAGAAGCCCCCGATGGCGCGGTTGAGCCGGTGAGAGACCACCAGCACCTCGTGCCTGGCGCCGGCCGGGATGAGTGACTCGGCCACCTTGCGGAGGTGCGGCACGTCGACCAGGAGGTAGAAGGCGATGATCGGGGCGAGCACCAGCACCAGGAGGGCATGGAAGATCTCGGCGCCGATGCGCCGGAGCTGAGCGACCTGCTCCTCGAAGGTGGTCTCTTCCCGTGAGACGGCCTGCTCGACGTCCTGCTCGCTGAACTCGAAGAAGGTCCCCTGCGAGGTGGCGGCGATGTCGGCGATGAACGTCTCGACCTTGGACTCGATCTCCGGCGCGTCCGCGGCCAGCTGGTCGACCTGGCCTGCGGCAAGCGGGAAGATCAGCACGGCGGCGACGACCAGAACGGTCAGCACGGCCACGTAGGCGAGCCCGGCGGCGACGGCCCGGGGAAGACCCCGGTGCTGGAGCCGGGTGACCACCGGGTTGAGGATGAAGACGATCGCCGCAGCCAGGATCAAGGGCGGGAAGATCACGCGGAAAGCCCAAGCCAGGAGCCCGAGCACGGCCAGCAGCACAGCCACCCCGACCAACGCCCAAGCGACCTGGCCTGCCCGCCGCAGGCGTTCGGTCACGGCCGGGAGGCTATCCCGGCCCGGCTCGCAGCCGTCGAACGACCGCCTCGGTGACGCACGAGGAGGTCTCCGCGAAGGCGCGTTCGCGGCCGAACTCCTCGACCAGCGAGACCATCTCGACCTTCGCCGCGCCGTCGGCCAGACCGGCCGGCAGCCCGGCGAAGACCTCGCCTGCCACCACGAGCACCGGCACGCCCGCTTCGGCGGCCATCTCCGTGACGCCACCGACCACCTTGCCGGCGAAGGACTGCTCGTCGACGAAGCCCTCCCCGGTGACGACGAGGTCTGCGCTCTCCACCCGGGAAGCCAGGTCGAGCGCGTCGGCCACGAGATCGAAGCCCGGAACCAGCTCGAAGCCGACGGCCGCCAGACCGCCGGCCAACCCGCCCGCCGCTCCGGAGCCGGGCAGGTCGCGAACGTCGACCCCGTAGGTCTCGAGGTAGAGCTGCGCCAACCGGTCGAGTCGCCGGCGCAGGAGCTCCACCTGAGCCGCCGATGCCCCCTTCTGTGGCGCGAAGACGGAGGCGGCCTCGAGGAAGGTGGTGGTCACGTCGCATGCGACGACGAGCTCGATGCCCGACAGTCGGGCCCGCGGCTCGAGCGACTCCAGGCAGCCCTGCCCTCCGTCGGTGGTGGCGGAGCCGCCCACCCCGACCACGATGCGCTTCGCGCCGGCTGCGGCCGCCGCCATGACCAGCTGGCCGACGCCTGCGGTGGACGCGCGCAACGGGTCGTTCCACTCGGCGCCGCCCACCAGGTCGAGGCCGGCGGCGCGAGCCGTCTCGATCACGGCGGTGCGGTCCTTCAACCGCCACTCGGCGTCGACCACCTCCCCGAGCGGTCCCTGGACGCGGGTGTGCTTGGCCAGGCCTCCCATCGCGTCGAGGATCCCCTCCCCGCCGTCGGCGACCGGAACCTCGTCACAGGTCCAGCCCGCCTCGCGCGCCGCAGCCGCCACGGCGGCTGCGACCTCGGGGGCGGTGGCGGTGCCCCGGAACTTGTCCGGGGCGGCGAGGACGTTGGGCATCACAGGTTATGGTGCCGCACGTGGAGCCCGACCTCGTCGTCGTGTCCAATCGCGGGCCTCTGTCCTTCGCCCGTGACGCCTCCGGCGAGCTCACCATGCGGCGGGCGGCGGGCGGCCTGGTCTCCGCTCTCGGGCCCGGTGTCGCGGGTCGAGGGGCCACCTGGATCGCCGCCGCCATCACCGACGACGACCGTGAGGCGGCGGCCCGGGGCCTGGTGGGCGCAGAGGGCTTCGCCGTGCAGCTGCTCGACATCGACGCTGCGTCCTACGGGATGTACTACGACGTCGTCGCCAACTCGACGCTCTGGTTCCTGCACCACCACATGTTCGACTCACCCCGCAGGCCACGCATCGACCGGCGGTGGCGTGAGGCTTGGGGTGCGTACCGGCGGGTCAACGAACGGTTCGCGACCCTCGTGGCCGACACCGCTCCACAGGGTGCCACCGTGCTGGTGCAGGACTACCACCTCCCGCTGCTCGGTGACCGACTGCGGACCTCGCGCCCCGACCTGGCCACCGTCCACTTCAACCACACCCCCTTCTGCGAGCCCGACGTCCTGCGGATGCTGCCCGACGGCGTGGGCGAGGAGCTGCTCGTCGGCTTGGCCGGTCACCGTGCCTGCGGCTTCCACTCGCCGCGTTGGGCCGACGCCTTCATCGCCTGCTGCGAGGAGCGCCTGGGCGCCACGCCGACGACGTTCGTCGCCCCGGCGGCCCCCGACCTCGACGACGTGCGGAACGTGGTCGGCTCGCCGGCCAGCGAGTCGGCGCACGCCGACCTCGAGGCGCTCGTCGGCACCCGCAAGCTCATCGTCCGGGTCGACCGCATCGAGCTGTCGAAGAACCTGCTGCGGGGCTTCTGGGCCTACGACGACCTGCTGGAGACCTACCCGGAGTGGCGCCAGCAGGTGGTCTTCGCCGCGTTCGTCTACCCGTCACGCCAGTCGCTGCCCGAGTACCTCTCGTACCGATCGGAGGTGGAGTCGGTGATCGAGCGCGTCAACGCGAAGTGGGGAACGCCGACATGGACGCCGATCCACTTCGACCCCACCGACAACTTCCCGGCGTCGGTAGCCGGGCTCCGGCGCTACGACGCCCTTCTGGTCAACCCCGTGCGTGACGGGCTGAACCTGGTCGCCAAGGAGGGTCCGGCCGTGAACGAGCGCGACGGCGTGCTCCTCCTGTCCCGCGAGAGCGGCGCGTGGGACGAGCTCGCTCCCTGGGCCCTCGAGGTCAACCCCTTCGATGTGGCCGGCACGGCCGATGCCCTGCATCGCGCGCTGTCGATGCCGGACGACGAACGAGGGCGCCTGGCCGCCGGCCTGCGGCAGGCAGCCACCTGCCACACACCGGACGACTGGCTGCAACAGCAGCTCGCCGCCGCCCGCTGAAGGCCGGAGCCGTCAGGCCCCGTCGAGACCGAGACGCTCGAGCAGCTGCGCCGAGCCGACCGGGCCCTCTACCAGCACGTCGGCCCGCTCGATGAGCTCCTGCGGCGCCTCGGCGCTCCGCACGCCGACCTTCAGACCGGCCAGGCCCCGGTCGGCCGTGAGCCGGTCGAGCGCGTCGAAGGCGGGCAGGTCACCCAGGTCGTCGCCGAGGAAGCACCCGGCCGACATGTCGTCCAGCAGCTCGGCCACCACGGTGCCCTTGTCGATCTCCACGGGCGGGCGCAGCTCGTAGCTCATGCGGGCCGGGTGCGACACGAGTCCGGTTGCCGCGGCGCACGCCTCGATCCACGACCGGGCCCAGTCGGCCGACATGGGAGAGGTCCGCACGTGCAGCGTGAACGACAGGCCCTTTCGCTCGACCAGCACGTCCGGCGGAGCATCGGCCTCGGCTCGCGCTGCGGCGTCGGCCACGGCTTCGGCCCACCGGCCTGCGTCGGGGTGCAGCTCGACCGCGGACCCGCGAGCCCGCTCGAGCCCGTACAAGCCGGCGACGACCAGGTTGGTCGCCTGGGGGCGGGTGGAGAGCTCGAGCCGGTCCATCAAGAAGCGCACGGGACGACCCGAGATCACCGCCACGACGCCGAACCGTGCGGCCAACCGGTGGAGGGCGTCGACCGCTCCGTCCACCGCCCGAGCCGCGGCCGGATCGTCGACGATGGGAGCCAGGGTGCCGTCGAAGTCGGTGAAGATGCCGGTGGCGCCAGGCTTCTCGACGGCGTGGGCCACCCAGGTGTCGAGCGGGTCCGGCGCGGGCACGGCGCGCACCGTAGCGGTCCTACTCTCGGACGTGCCCGCCGTCGACGGATCCCTGGCTCACCGTTGGGCGGGCGTCCGGGCCGATCTCCTGGCTGCGCTGCCGGCATGGGTGCTGGCCCGGGTCATCGTGGCCATCACGTGGCTTCTCGCCCGGGCGATCGAGGGCCGGCGTAGCAACCCGCCGGAGTGGATGACCCGCCACGTCGCCCAGGGCATCCTCGGGTGGGATGCCGAGCGGTACGTACAGATCGCCGCCAGTGGCTACGAGGCGTTGCCGGAGAAGGAGCTGCGCTTCTTTCCCCTCGTGCCTCTCCTCACGCGGGCCGCCGACCCCTTCCTCCCCGGAGGCGACGGCTTCGCCCTCCTGGTGCTGGCCAACCTGGCCGCCCTCGGGCTGGGGGCCCTGCTCCACCGGCTGGTGCTGGTCGAGCTCGGCGACCACGCCATGGCCCGGCGCGCCGCCTGGCTCGTGGCGCTGACACCGGCGTCGTTCGTGCTGGTCTGGGGCTACTCCGAGCCGATCTGGATGGCACTCGCAGCCGGTGCGTTGCTGGCGGCCCGTCGGAACCGCTGGTGGTTGGCCGCCGGCCTCGGCGTGCTCGTCGGCCTCTCACGGCCGGTGGCGCCGCTCCTCGCCGTGGGCCTCGCCGTGGAGGCGCTTCGCGGACTTCGGGGCCTGGCGCTCGGGCCGTGGGTCGCCCGGGCGGCGGCGGTGGCCTCGCCCGTCGCCGGTGCGGTCGCATACCTCGCGTGGGTGGGCGCCACCTTCGGTGACCCCCGCCTGCCGTACAGCATCCAGTCGCGGGCCAACTTCCGGGGGTCGTTCGTCGACCCGATCACCGCGCTGTCCCGGCCCGCCTCGCAGCTCATCTCCGGGGAGATCGGGACGAACGCCTTCCGGCTCGTGTGGGCGGCCGTCTTCGTCGCTCTGGTCGTCGTGGCGTTCCGGCGATGGCCGGCCGGCTACGGCGCCTTTGCGGCAGCCACCGTGCTCGTCGCGCTGTGCAGCAGCCACCTCGGCAGCTTCGAGCGGTACGGGTTCTCCGCGTTCCCGATCGTCCTGGCCCTGGCGACGGTCTGCGCCCGCCCCTGGGTCGAGCGGGCGGTGCTGGCCGTCGGGGCGGTGACCATGACGCTCTACGGCACGCTCGCCATGCTCGGCCCCTACGTGCCCTGAGCCTGCCTACCCGCCGGGCGCCTCACGCAGGAGAGACGACGTGTCGGCGTCGATCCACAGGCCGCCGGCCATCCGGAACCCCCGCCCCGGGCGGAGCAGCTCGATCCGGTCGTCCACGACGCGGTAGGGGATCCGGATCTCCCACCGCTCGACCGCCCCCGTGTCCACCGTGACGAGCTCCATCCCGAACGCCAACGTGCCCGACGCGAAGCCGACTGTGAAGCGACCGGGCTCGGCCAGCCCGCTCGGGGCCGGGTCCGGCCGTGGCGTGATGGTCCATCTGGTCAGCGGCTCGACCGGGCGCAGCACCTCGCGGCGGCCGTCCACCACGTAGGCCTGCGCTCGCGTCCCGAGCGGGGGCTGGATCTGCAGCGTGACGTCCAGCGATGCGGCCGTCTGCACCTCCAGCGTCACCAGCTTGAAGCGTCGGGGCACCGTGTTGTCCGGCAAGGCCACGAGCCGGGCGTAGTGACGGCCGGGGAAGCGGTCGATCACCGCGAAGTTCTCGGCCGCCCGGTCCTCCGGATACAGCACGGGCTGGTCGAGGTCGGGGTCGTTGAAGAGGAACGGGGTCCAGCTGTCGAAGCCGAAGACGCCCTGGTCGGTCAGGAAGAGGAGACCGGGGGACGGCATGTCGTCGGCTACCGCCTCGGCTCGCGCGAACCGCCTCCGGATGGTCTCGCTGGCGGCGATCTTCGGGGGTATCCAGGCCAGGGTCATCACCGCCATCACCACGAGCGTGACGGCGGTGACGGCGCGAGGCGGACGCCGGACCCGCTCGATGACGTCGCCGAGGCCGATGGCCCCGAAGATCGCGAGCGGCACCAGGAGGGGCAGGTGGTAGAAGGGACCGAGCGAGGCCGCCCCCCGCCAGTGGTGGACGATGGCGTAGCTGCCCCAGAAGAAGACGTACGCCAGGCTGTAGGCCCCGGCCATCAAGAGCAGCCCCCGCTTGACCTCGCTGGGCCTGGCGCGCCGCACGCCCAGCACGGCGAGGGCGAGAAGGATCGGCCCTCCGAACGACCACGGAACCAACCAGGCCAGGTTGGTGACCGTGCCCTCCAGGCCGTTCAGGAAGGTGAACGGGACGGTGCTGTCCGGGAACACGCCCCGCTCGCCGAAGCCGAAGCCGTCCTTGTCACCGGTGACGGTGAAGGGCAGCAGGTGGATCCCGCCGACGATCAGCGCGTTGTAGGCCAGGAACGCCCCAAGCGAAGGCAGCGCGCCCACCCCGAACGCGACGATTCGGCGCCAGTGCCACAGCAGGGTGAAGGCGGCGAAGGGCCCGACGAAGATGACGGCGTCGAAGGCCCGTGCGAAGGCGCAGAGCCCGAAGAGGAAGCCGGCAAGGGCCAGCAGTCGCAACGACGACCGCCGGGCCCCGGCTACCAGCACGATGACGGTGCCTACGCCGAGCGCCACCTGGAACACGTACGACAGCGCGGTGCCGCCCTGGATCAGCACCATGGGCGTCAGACCGAAGAAGGCGGCGGCCAGCACGGCCGTGCTCGTCCGGTCCACGACCTGCCGGGCCAGCAGGCCCACGAGAACCGTGGCGGCGGCGGCCGCCAGCGCAGAGGCCGCACGGGCATAGCCGACCGCGGCGTCGAAGACGGCCAGCACGGCGGGCCAAGGTGGGGCGTACTTGAGGACGATGCGCCCGTCGACGCGGCCCGACGCCCACGGTCGGAACGGCCAGTGCTCAGAGGCGCTGAGGGTCAGGCGCCCGTCGCGGAGCATGTCGGCGAACGCCAGGTAGACCGGCTCGTCCCTGTTCGGCGAGCCGAGAGGGAACAGCTGCTGACCGATCACGAGCGCGCCGGCGAAGACGAGCACGGCGAGAAGGAGGAGCGGAACGAGCGGAGCGCGCCGACGTCGGGCGCCCGGCTCGGCCGGGAGGCGGTCGGTCAGCGGGTGGTGGTGGTCGCGCCGGCTCTCGCCGTCGTGGTGGTCGCGGCGGGGCCAGCCGTGGTGGTGGTCGGCGCGGCAGTGCGGGCGGCGAGCTCGGAGCCGACGACCACGAGCACGTTCGCGTCGTTCAGCGCCCGCACAGGCGCCTCGGCCGGCAGCGGCTTCACAGCTGCGGGCGGAACCTCCAGGGCCTGCGCGATGGCGCCGGCCTCGGGCGCGTACTCGGGCGCGAAGTAGACGCTCGTGGCGTCGACCTTGGCGCCGGTGGCGTCGACCGGGGACAGGAGGTTGTAGCCCGGAGGCCGGAGCACCTCGGTGACGTTGCGGCCGGCGCCCTGCACGTCGGTGCCGTTGGCCACCAGCACCTTCACGTCCCGCGCGGGTCGCGTCGGCACCGTGGGCGGCGCCTGAGGGACTGTCGAGGTCGACGTCGACGTGCCGGTGCCGCGGGGTTCGCCCCCGCCGCCATCGGAAGTGCCCTCATCCGCGGCCGCGGCGACGAGTCGATCGGCTGGAGCCGTCTGGTCGGTGCCGGCCAGCAGGACCACACCGATGCCTACGGCCAGGAGCAGGAGGAGGATGCCCCGACCGAGGGCTCCACCGGCCGAACGGGCCAGCGAGCCGTCGTCGGTCGCATGCGCAGCCTTGCTCACCGGACCTGCGGACCGCCGGCCGAGCGGCCCTCGAAGCGGGCCTTGCGCCGCCGGTCGCGATCCCGACGCAGGCGGCGGACCACCAGGGGGTCGTAGACCATGGCCTCGGGCTCGTCGAGCAGCTCGTGGACGATCTGGTAGTACCGGGTGGCCGAGAGGGTGAAGCGGAGGCGGATGGCGTCTTCCTTCAGACCGTCTTCCTGCCACCACGAGCGCTCGAAGTCGAGGATCGCCCGGTCCCGCTCGCTCATTGCCATGCGCACACCCTGACAGTCCCCCCGGCTCACTTCAAGCACCCTACGGGCCCGCACCTCGGGCGAGTGATGAACGGTGGTCACGCGTCGGCGAGGACGGCGTCGAGGGTGCGCCGACCGATGGCGGCGACGATCGGGTTGTCCGCCGAGCCCGCCAGCTGCGCCAGCGCCATGCACAGGGCCCAGCCCCTCCCGCGCGCCCACGTGGCGTCGTCGGACCCATGGCCGGCGGCCTCCCGGAAGCACAACCGCTCCACGGCATCGAACATCATCCAGCCGGCGGCCAGGTCGGTGGCAGGGTCGCCGCCGGTGATGTCGCCGAAGTCGATCACCCCCGTGAGTGCACCGCCGTCCACGAGCACGTTGGCCGGGTGCAGGTCTCCGTGCAACCAACGAGGGGCGCCAGTCCACTGGGGACCAGCGAGCACGTCGTCCCACACGGCGAGCGCCACGGCGCCGTTCAGCTCCCCCGCCGCGTCGAGCTCTTGGACCCGCTGACGGGTCACTTCGTCCCTCGAGCGCAACGGTCCGCCTCGCACCGCGTTGCGCGGAGCATCGGCCGGCGACGGCCGGTGGAGCGCCCGCACGAACGACCCGAGCAGCACGGCCGCAGCCTCCATGTCGTCGGGCGCCGAGATCGCGGCCACCGTGCCGGGGAACCAGGGGCAGACGCTCCAGCTCCACGGATAGCCCGAGCCGGAGGACTGCGTTGTCCCAACCGAAGGTGAGCGGCTCGATCTCGTGGTGGGCCAGCTCCGGCAGCTGCTCGGCCAGGAGGCGCTGCACCAGCGCGACCGTGACGCGGACGTCGGCCGCCGGCATGTTGCCCACGCCGGCATGGTGGCACGGCCGTCGAGATCAGGGGGTGGTCGAGCTCCCTGGCTGGCGAGACGCGATGGCCAACAAGTTGTCCTCGGTGTCGCGGAAGAACGCCATCCACTCCTCTTCACCGGCGGCGCCGAAGGTGCCGGCCTCGTCGCGGTGGATCAGGTGGGGCTCCTGCTCGAAGGCGACACCGCGCGCCCCGAGCTCCTCGCGAGCGGCGTGGATGTCGTCGACGGCGAAGTACAGGACCGAACCCGAGTGGGGGTGGTCCCCGCGACTCACCTCCAGCAGCAACCGCACGCCGTCCAGGTCGAAGAACGCGAGCGACGGAAAGGCCGCGATCAGTGGGAGCCCGACGACGTCCCTGTAGAACGCCACCGCTCGATCGAAGTCGAGCACCGGTTGTCCCACCTGGCGCAGCGACCGCAGTCCGACAGGCGCCCGGTCAACCATGGCATCTCCCTCCATCAACATATTGGTAGGCTACCTACATGTTCGCGGACCGTCAACAGGTTGCGGATCGGCTGCACAGTGCCTCGCTCCACCTCGTGCGCGTCGTCCGCACGGCGGACGCAGCGATGGGCCTCACGCCGGCCCGCGCGTCCGCCCTCTCGGTGCTGGTGTTCGGTGGGCCTCGCACCATCGGCGGCCTCGCGCGCGCTGAAGGAGTTCGCTCGCCGACCATGACCCTGCTCCTGAACGGGCTCGAGACGGATGGCCTGGTGCGCCGGAAGCCGAGCCGCGGCGACCGCCGGACCGTCATGGTGGAGGCCACGCCGAAGGCGAGGAAGGTGCTCACCCAGGGTCGGCAACGGCGGGTGGAGCTGCTCGAACAGCTGCTCGGAGGCATGACGGAGGCCGATCTCGAGGTGCTGGCCACGGCCGCCGGCCTCGTCGAGTCGGCCATCGCCGCACAGCTTCCGCCGGCGACGGGCGCCATGAGGATCAGGCGCTGATGCGACCGTCCTCGATGCGGACGGTGCGGTCCGCGTAGTGCGTGATGCGGTCGTCGTGGGTGACGATGATGGCGGCGGTGCCGCGATCCTTCATCTCGTCGCGGATGAGCTTCACGACCTGGTCGCCTAGCTGCGAGTCGAGGGCCGACGTGGGCTCGTCGAAGAGCACGAGATCGGGGCCGTTCATCAGAGCCCGGCCGATCGCCACCCGCTGCCGCTGGCCACCCGACAGCTGGGCCGGGAGGTTGTCGGCCCGATCGGCGAGGCCCAGCTCGTCGAGCAGCTCGGCGGTGCGCGCCACGGCGTCCTTGCGCCGCCGCCGGCCGCCCCTGCCCACCAGCTCGCTCACGACGAGCAGGTTCTCTCGAGCAGTGAGGAACGGCACCAGGTTCACGGACTGGAAGACGAAGCCGACCGACGTGCGGCGGAAGTCGGTGAGCTGGCGGGACGTGTAGTCCGAGATGTCGTTCCCCCCCACCACCACCGTGCCCTGGCTGGCGGTGAGCAGGCCGCCCGCTATCGAGCAGAGCGTGGTCTTGCCCGACCCCGACGGACCGATCAGAGCCACGATCTCGTCGCCGCCGACGACCAGGTCGGCGCGGTCCAGTGCGACGATCTCCTCGTCGGCGACCTGATACGTCTTGCGCACGCCCTCCATGCGCAGGGCGGGACTCGAGCTCACAGCAGCTCCTCCAGAGCGCTCGTTCGGTTGGTCATCCGGCGGTGCCGATGGCCGAGGCCGGCTCCACCCGGAGCACCCGCCGCAAGGAGAAGGCGCATCCCGCGATGGCCGCCACCAGCATCAGCACGACGCTCGTGATGAGTCGGGAGGGCGTGACCTCGAAAGGGATGGCGCCGGCAGGGAGCACCGCGTCGAGCGCGAGCGACCCGGCCACCCCGATCGTTGCGGCCAGCCCGGTGACGACCAGCGCCTGCGTCACGACGCCGGCGAACAGGGTGGCGCCCGATGCACCGACCGCCTTCAGGATGCCGTACAGGGCGGTGCGCTCGACGGTGATGAGGGCGAAGAACAGGGCCACCACGACCAGTGCCACCAACGCGGTGACGCCGATGATCTGGTTGAAGGTGGACCGCTGCTGGGCCACACCCGGAAGCGCTTCTGTGGCCGCGGCAAGGGTGAGGGTGGCGGTCGACCCGGAGCCGGCATCGATGGCCGCCGCCACGGCGGCCGGCGCTCCATCGGTGCGGACCACCAGGGCCTGAACCGTGTCGCCGGGCGACTGGCCCGGCCGGTTGGCGGCCGTCACCGCCCTCCAGGTGTCGAGCGATCCCCACAGGCTGACCTGCCCGGAGTACCGGGTGTCGTCGACGAACCCTGTGACCCGCAGCGGCGACCGCTGCGGCCCGAGCAGCACGGTGTCCCCCACGCTCACTCCTTCGCTTCGGAGCGATGAGTCCGCCACCACTTCGCCCGTCGGGGGCGGCTCGGCGGGGAGGCCTCTCGGCGCCAGCTCGTACCCGAACAGCACGGTGCCGACCAGCTCCCTGCTGCCCGGGTCCTCACCCAGGCGGGCGCCGACCTGCAAGCTGCCGAGCCCCCCGATCGCTTCGACGCCCGCTGTGGCTTCGACAGCGGCGCGCGTCTCGGCCGTGATGCGGCTGCGCACGAGCGACTCACGCGACGACGCCGAGTACACGATGAGGTCACCCGGCTGCGCTCGGTACGCGGCGGTCGACGAGCCGATGAGCCCGTCGAGCAGACCGCCGAGGAACATCAGGAGCAGCGCGATCAACGTCAGGATGGAGGCGGCGACCACGAACCGTCCCGGCCTCCGCCGCAGCTCCCGGAGCGCCAGCCTCATCGCACACCCGGGCCCGACGTGGCCTCGATGGGGTCGATGCGCAGCACCCGTCGCAACGAAGCGAGCGCGCTGAGGAGCCCGAGGCCGAGCAGCAGCGCCGACCACGCGAGCACCGCGGTGGCGTCGAAGCGAAGCGAGAGGCCCCCGACTCCGGTGCGCGAGAGCGGATAGAAGAGGCCCACCCCGACGGCCAGACCCAAGCCCATGACGATCCCCACCTGGAGGAGCAGCGATCCGGCCAGCACGCTCGCCCGTGCCCCGATGGCGCGGAGCAGGGTCAGCGACCCGGCCTTCTGCAGCGTGATGATCAGGAAGAACAGACCGGTGAGCAACGGCACCACCAGGCCGTAGAGCAGGAAGATGACCTGGAAGGACTGGCGCACCTGGGCCACGCCCGGGCTGTTGTCCGCCGCATCGCCTCGGGTGAGCGCGTCCGCATCGGGCGCCACCGAGTTGATGGAGGCGGCGACCCGTTCGGCACTGGCCCCATCAGCAGGGGCGACGGCGATGGCGTTCGGGAGCATCGCCGTCGCTCCCGGGTTCACCGCCATGCTCGCCGCCCGGAAGGTGTCCAGGTCGGTGAACAGGGTCGGCGTGACGCTGAGCTGGAGGTCTTCGGCCAGTCCGACCACCGTGACCTCGGCCGGACGGACACCGGGGGATCCGACGACGGCCACGCGCGCACCGAGCCGGAAGTCACCGTCGCTGCCGACCGCTTCGCCTTCCCGCTCAGGGCGCCTCCCGGCGGTCAGGGTGGTGGGGCGAACCAGCTCCTGGTCGTCGGTGCCGATGATCGCCGCGTCAGAGTCCCCTTCCTCGCCGATGCGGATGGTGAAGGTGCTCTGGTTCAGCCGCGCCGAGCGTCCCACCCCCTCTGCCCCACGCACCTGCCGCTCGAGCTCGGGCGGGATGGTGCTGCCCTGCAGCGTGCGCTGGGCGTCGACGCTGTACACCAGCACGGGCGCCGACTGGTTGCGGATCGCACCGACGAACGACGTGAGCAGCCCGTCCTGTAGGGCCTGCTGGAACAGGATCAGGAAGACGAGGAGGCCGATGGCCGCCACCAGGAGCCCGAAGCGGACGACGGCGCGGCGCATCTCCCGGAGGGCGAGGAACACGGGGTCAGGCCACTGCTCGGGAGCGCGGCCTGCGCCCGTTGGCCATCCCGGCGACAGTACGCCGCCCCGGCCGCTACTCGGCTCGCCTCCCCGCCCGGCGTAGGCGGCTGGAGGTAGGCCCGATCATCCGGGGCGGGGAAGTCCTCCGCCGTGATGCGCCGCCCCGAGACGTGCTGGGGGCTGATCCGCACCCAGTGCTGCTTCGGCTGCTCAGTCGAACGGCTCGATGGGCAGTGCACGGGTGCGGTCAGCGAGCTCGGGGTGTGGCGGTCGGTCATCCGGGCTGCGAGTCGTCCGACGCCCGGTGGCATGATGCCGCGGGCGTAGGCTCGCTCGCTGGCTTCCCGCCCGAGTAGCTCAGATGGCAGAGCAGGCGCCTTGTAAGCGTCAGGTCGTCGGTTCGATTCCGACCTCGGGCTCCACCACTGGACTCAGCCGAGGCGCTGGCGCACCACTTCGAAGCAGGCCACCGCGCCGGCCACGCTGACGTTCAGCGACTCGAGCGTTCCGATGTGGGGGATGCCGACGATGAGGTCGCATCGCTCGCGCGTCAGGCGCCCGAGGCCGGAACCCTCGGCACCGAGCACCAGGGCCACCGGCTCGGTGCCGACCGACAAGCCGAAGACGGACCCCGAGCCGTCCGCGTCGAGGCCCACGGTCCACACCTTGGCCGCCGCCATCGCCTGGAGGGCCGACGGCACCCCAGGCACGACAGCCAAAGGGACGTGCTCGATGGCTCCGGCCGCCGCCTTGGCCACCGTCGGCGTGACGTGGGCGGTGCGGTGTCGAGGCAGCACCACGCCGCTCACCCCCGCCGCCTCCGCCGTGCGCAGCAGGGCTCCGAGGTTCTGCGGGTCGGTGACACCGTCCAGCACGAGGAGGAACGGCGGAGCGCCCGCCCGCCCGGTACTGAGCAGCTGGTCGAAGTCGGCCTCGACGAGCGGTGCGGCGTGGGCCAGCACACCCTGCGGCGCCGAGCTGGACGCCTCGGCGTCGAGCCGGCCGCGTGCCACCCGGCGGATCGGCACCCCATGGGCTTCCGCCGCCTCGACGATGGCCTGGATGGGCTCGGACTCCTCGTCGACGGTGTCGGAGATCCACACGTCGTGCACCCGCCGGCGGCGAGCCACCAGCAGCTCGCGAACCGCCCGCCGTCCCTCGACCTGATCGCCGCCCAGGTCACTCCTACCTCGGGCTCGACGCGGGGCGGCCGGGCTCATGCCCGCTCGATCAGCGCGACCGCCCAGCAGGCCACGCCTTCCCCGCGCCCCAGGGCGCCGAGGCCCTCCGGCCGCTTGCCCTTGATGGTGACGGGCGCGCCGGAGGCGACGGACAACGCTGTCTGCATCGCCGCCCGGTGGGGCGCGAGCTTCGGAGCATCGAGCACCACCGAGCAGTCGACGTTCACCGGGCGCCAGCCCTGTTCCCGGAGCAGGGCCGCCACCGCCGCCAACAGGCGCACGCTGTCGGCCCCCGTCCAGGTGGCATCGTCATCGGGAAAGTGCTGACCGATGTCGCCGAGGCCGGCGGCACCGAGCAGCGCATCGGCGACGGCGTGGGCGATCACGTCGGCATCGCTGTTGCCGACGAGGCCGCACTGCCCCTCGAAGTGGACACCGCCCAGCATCAGCGGGCGTGACTCGTCGTCCGAGAACGGGTGCACGTCGAAGCCCATGCCCACCCGCATCAGGCCGACCATCCGCTGGCCAAGGCTCGGGCTACCACCAGGTCGGCCTCGACGGTCAGCTTCAGGCTGGCGGTGTCCCCGTCCACCTCGGTCACCCGGCCCCCCTGGGCCTCGACCAGGCCGACGTCATCGGTCGCCTCGGGGTCGTCGGCGTGGGCTCGACGAAGCGCTGGTGCGGCGAAGGCCTGGGGTGTCTGCACCGCACGGAGCGTGGCGCGATCGAGGGTCACCGAGGCCCCGTCGTGCGAGCGCCGCTGGCGGATGGTGTCGACCACGGGAACCACGGGCACGGCAGCATCGGCTCCTTCCACGACGGCGGCTATGACCCGCTCGAACACGGCGGCCGGTGCCAGCGGTCGGGCCGCATCGTGGACCAGCACGATCCGGGCCTCGTCCGGCACGGCAGCCAGCCCGGCCCGCACCGAGGCCGAGCGCGTCGCACCACCGATCACCAGTGCGTCCACCCCGGGTTCCCCTCGCGAGCCGCCGTCGGGCGGGACGACGAGCACCACGCCCTCGCTCACCGCCCGTGCCGCAGCGAGCGCCCAGTCGAGCACCCGCCGACCCTCGAGCAGCTCGTACTGCTTGAGGCGGCCGAACCGGGTGGAGGTGCCGGCCGCCACGACGATCGTCCAGGTGCCCTCGGGCGCAGCCACAGACGAGTGACTACTACACCTGGCTGACCGAGGCGAAGAGCATCGTGCCGATGGACGTTCGGGCGTTGCCGGTGATCCGCACGTCGACTTCCTTGCCGATGAGCTCGGCACCGTCACCGACGACCACCATCGTTCCGTCGTCGAGGAAGCCGACCCCCTGGCCGACCTCCTTGCCCTCGCGCGTGATCGGCAGTCGCAGCACCTCCCCCGCCACGTGCACCGGCCGCAGCCCCTCCGAGAGGCGGTGAAGGTTGAGGCAGCGCACGCCCTGCAGCTCGGCGATCCGCTGCAGCGGCATGTCGACGGTGAGCAGGCCCACCCGCAACCGACGGGCCAGTGCCACCAGCTTGGCGTCCACCGCCTCGTGCTCGGGCACGTCGTCGTCCAGCACGTGGAGCTCGACGTCGGCCTGACCACGCAGGGCCTCCAACAGGTCGAGCCCGCGGCGGCCGCGACGGCGACGGTTCGGCTCATGGGCATCCGCGATGGACTGCAGCTCGTCCAGCACGAACTGCGGGATCAGCAGGGCCCCTCGCAGGAACCCGGCGCGGGCGACGGCCAGGAGCCGGCCGTCGATGATCGCGCTGGTGTCGACGAGGTAGCCCC
>CADCTF010000121.1 GCA_902805655.1 uncultured Acidimicrobiales bacterium | reverse complement strand
GCCGCAGCTCGGACACCACGTCGGGGACGACGTCGTCGTACACGGCCCGCTCCTGCATGTGCCGGGCGTGCTCACGCCAGTGCATCAGCACCAGCGGACATTCCGCCTCCGCGACCACGGGCAGCAGGTCGGGGTCGGCCAGTCCGCCCGAGACGTCATTGACGAAGGCAGCGCCTGACTCGACGGCTGCGGCTGCGACCCGTGAGCGCATGGTGTCCACGGAGACCAGCGCCCCGGCGGCAGCCAGCTCGCGTACGACCGGGACGACCCGCCGCAGCTCCTCGGACTCCGCCGGGCGCTGCGCACCGGGCCGGGTCGACTCTCCTCCGACGTCGACGATGTCCGCCCCGTCGCGCACCAGCTCTAGCCCGTGCTCGACCGCGTCGTCAGGACCCGGCCACCGACCTCCGTCGGAGAAGGAGTCGGGGGTGACGTTGACGACGCCCATCACCAGGCACCGGTCGAGCCGGGGCAGACCGGCGACGGCACGCGGCGCCGGCGACTTCATGGGCACACCGTATCGACGGCGGCCCGCAGCGATCAGGTCAGTCCAGCCAGCAGCCGGACCTCAGTTCCGGATGAGGGCGAGCGCCTCAGCGCGGGTGGCTGCGTCACGCAGCTGGCCGCGCATGGCGCTGGTGATGGTTCGGGCACCCGGCGCCCGGATGCCTCGCATGCTCATGCACAGGTGCTCGGCCTCGACCACCACGATGACCCCGCGCGGCTGCAGGACCCGGTTGAGCGCGTCGGCGACCTGCGCGGTCAGGCGCTCCTGCACCTGCGGCCGGCGGGCGTAGACGTCCACGAGGCGGGCCAGCTTCGACAGGCCGGTGATCCGGCCGTCCTGCGACGGAACGTACCCCACGTGGGCCACTCCGGTGAACGGCAGCAGGTGGTGCTCGCACAGGCTCCAGACACCGATGTCCTTCACCAGCACCAGCTCGTCGTGGCCGATGTCGAAGGTGGTGGCGAGCACATCCTCCGCCCGCAGCCGCATGCCGGCGAGCAGCTCGGCGTAGGAGCGGGCCACTCGGGCCGGCGTCTCCCGCAGTCCGTCGCGGTCCGGGTCCTCACCGACCGCCAGCAGCAGCTCGCGCACCGCCGCCGCCGCCCGGGCGGCGTCGAAGGGAGGCGGCGCGGCGGACGGGCCGGAGAGGTCAGGCACCTGGGCTGGGCGGTGCAGGAGGCCCGGCCAGCCCGCCGGAACCGCCGGGGCCGTGCAGGTCGCCGCCAGCGCCGGGAGCCAGGATGACTCCGCCCTCGTCCTCGGGGTGGTGCGCTGCACCGTTGAGGCCGGCGAGCTCCTTGGGGGAGCGTACGGGCGGCACGGTCGAGGGGACGCGGCGCGGCGAGCCCGTCCAAGCCGGACGCACCGAGCGTCGCCGCAGCGGCTCGAAGATGCGCGCGATGGCCGCCTTGTCGAGGGTCTCGTGCTCGAGCAGCTCGAGCACCAGGTCGTCCAGCACGTCCCGGTTCTCGGTGAGGATCTCGAAGGCCTCCATGTGCGCGGCGGTCAGCAGCTTGTTGGTCTCCTCGTCGATGGCGGCCGCGATGTCCTCGGAGTAGTTGCGCTGATGACCGATGTCACGGCCCAGGAAGGGCTCGGAACCGGAGTCGCCGAGCTTGATGGCACCCAGCCGCTCGGTCATGCCGTACTGGGTGACCATGGCCCGGGCCAGGCTGGTGGCCTTGTCGATGTCGTTGGCCGCGCCCGTGGTGGGGTCGTGGAAGACCAGCTCCTCGGCCGCTCGGCCGCCCAGCATGTACGCGAGGCGGTCCAGCATCTCGCTGCGCGTCGTGGAGTACTTGTCCTCGTCGGGCAGCACCATGGTGTAGCCGAGGGCACGGCCGCGGGGCAGGATCGTCACCTTGTGCACGGGGTCGTTGTGCGGCAGCGCGGCTGCGACCAGCGCGTGACCGCCCTCGTGGTAGGCGGTGATCTTCTTCTCCTGCTCGCTCATCAGCCGCGTGCGCTTCTGCGGGCCGGCGATCACCCGGTCGATGGCCTCGTCCATGGCGACCGCGTCGACCATCTTGGCGCCGGCACGGGCGGTGAGCAGGGCGGCCTCGTTGAGGACGTTGGCCAGGTCGGCCCCGGTGAAGCCCGGAGTACGGCGGGCTACCGAGCCGAGGTCCACGTCGGGCCCGATCGGCTTGCCGGTGGCGTGCACCTCGAGGATCTTCTTGCGCCCGGCGAGGTCGGGGGTGTCCACCGCGATCTGGCGGTCGAAACGCCCGGGGCGCAGCAGGGCGGGGTCGAGCACGTCGGGCCGGTTCGTGGCAGCGATCAGGATCACCCCGCCGCGTACGTCGAACCCGTCCATCTCGACGAGCAGCTGGTTGAGCGTCTGCTCGCGCTCGTCGTGGCCACCACCCATTCCGGTGCCACGGTGCCGACCGACGGCGTCGATCTCGTCGATGAAGACGATGGCGGGGGCGTTCTCCTTGGCCTGCTCGAACAGGTCACGTACCCGGCTGGCGCCGACGCCGACGAACATCTCCACGAAGTCGGAGCCGGAGATCGAGTAGAACGGCACGCCCGCCTCACCGGCAACGGCCCGCGCAAGCAGCGTCTTGCCGGTGCCGGGCTGGCCGTAGAGCAGCACCCCCTTCGGGATCTTGGCGCCCACTGCCTGGAACTTGGCCGGCTCTGCCAGGAACTCCTTGATCTCCTGCAGCTCCTCGAGCGCTTCGTCGACGCCCGCGACGTCGCTGAACGTCGTCTTGGGCATGTCCTTGGTGATCAGCTTGGCCTTGGACTTGGCGAACTGCATGATGCGTCCGCCACCGCCCTGCACCTGCGTCAGCAGGAAGAAGAAGATCAGCGCGATGATGATGATCGGCAGCAGCGTGGTGATCAGCGTGCCCAGGATGCTCGGCGTCGGCACCTCGACGTCGTAGCTCTCGATCTCGTCGGCCTCGACCTGGGCCTGCACCTTGTTGACCAGCTGGACGCCCTGGTCACCGAGCCACTCGGCGTGCACCTTTTCGTCGTTGTCCAGCGTCGCCTCGATGTTCTGGTCGCCTTCGGTGAAGGTGACCTCGTCGACCTCGCCGGACTCGATGTGGCCCACCATGTCGTCGGTGGTGATCTGCTGGTAGCCGCCGCTGCTGGAGATCGCCTGCAGGACCACGAAGACGGCGATGACGCCCAGGACGATCCAGAGCCAAGGGCCCTTGAGGGTGCGCTTGAGGTTCATATCGAGGGACTGAGGTCCCTTCCTCCTGCTGGTGGACTGTGCTGACGACCGTACAGGGGTGCGCGACGCGGGAGACGCGTCTCGTCCCGTCTCGTGCCGTCGG
>CADCTF010000120.1 GCA_902805655.1 uncultured Acidimicrobiales bacterium | reverse complement strand
GGGGCGGCTGCCACCAGGTCGATGGCGGACCGTACCGATGTCCGGGTCAGGATGAGCACTGACAGCACCAGCAGCGTCACGAGCACCAGGCCTGCACCCCAGACGGCCACCACCTGGCGCATGGGCTCGGCCACGACCAGGCCCAGAAGGCCGCCCGCCGAGCGCACGAGGTCGAGATCCGCGCCCCACGGGGGAGCGCCGAGAGCCAGGTGCAACAGGCCGCACACGGCGACCACCAGGAACCCGGCACCGATGGCGATGCGACCGGGCTCGCTGTGCATCCGGCCCCGCACGAGCACGGCCCCGACACCACAGAGCACGACCGGGACCAGCAGCCGGCTCCACCCGAACACCGCCCCCGTGCCGTCACGCAGCAGGCGGCCGAGCGGCCCGGTCAGGTCGGCGTAGATGCCGAGCGCGGCCAGGAGCCCGAGCAGGATGAGCAGCAGCCCCCAGACGTCGTCGGACTGTCGCCCCAGGTACGTGGCGAGCGCGGTGCGAGTGCGCTGGATGGCCGACACCTTGGCCGGCTTGCGACCCTTCGCCATCGGCCTGGCGCCCGGGCGCTTCTTGGCCGGCGGCTTCCGGGGACGGGCGCGCGTTGCAGTCACAGTAGCCACAACGCTACCAGTGACCCCTTCCGTCACACCCGGATGCGGTGCTCAGACCTCCATGACGACGGGCACGATCATCGGCCGACGTCGGGTGCGCTCGTTGACGAAGCGGCCGGTGGCTTGGCGCACGTGGCGGCGAAGCGTCTCGTAGTCGGTGGCGCCCTGCTCGAAGGCGGCGTTCAGGCTGGCCCGCACCTCGTCCGCCGCCTCGCCCAGCAGGCCCTCCGCCTCCGGGGCGTAGACCCAGCCGCGGGTGACGATCTCCGGCCCTCGGACGATCGTACGGTTCCGGGCGTCCACCGTGACGATGACCACCACGACGCCTTCCTCGGCCAGCACCCGGCGGTCGCGAAGCACGCCTTGGCCGACGTCGCCGATGCCACTGCCGTCGACGTAGAGGTAGCCCGCCGGCACGTGGCCGACGAAGTCGATGCCCTTGTCGGTGATCTGCACCACATCGCCGTCCTCGCAGAGGAGCACGTTGCCGCCGGGCACACCCATGGCCATGGCCAGCCGGGCATGGTGCGTGAGGTGGCGGAACTCGCCGTGCACGGGGATGAAGTACTCGGGGCGGGTCACCGAGAACAAGGTCTTCATCTCACCTTGCTGCGCATGCCCGGACACGTGCACCTCGGCCAGCCCGGAGTGCACCACGTCGGCTCCTAGCCGGTACAGCCCGTCGATGACCTTGCCCACCGCCGTCTCGTTGCCGGGGATGGCGTGGGAACTGAGGATGACCAAGTCGTCCGAGCCGACCTTCAGCCAGCGGTTCTCACCGGCGGCCATGAGCGACAGGGCCGACATCGGCTCACCCTGGGAACCGGTGGAGATGACACAGACCTTGGCCGGGTCTAGGCCGGCCACCTTCTCGATGTCGACGAGCGACCCACTGGGGATGCGCAGGAGGCCCATCTCTTGGGCGAGGGCCACGTTCTTGCCCATCGATCGGCCGAGGGTGGCCACCGTGCGACCGCAGTCGATGGCGGCGTCGGCAATCTGCTGGATGCGGTGCAGGTGGCTGGCGAAGCAGGCGGTGATCACGCGCTTGCCTTCGGCGCCTCGGATCAGGTCCCGCAAGACCCGGCCGACCTCGCGCTCGCTCGTGGTGTAGCCCGGCTCCTCGGCGTTCGTCGAGTCGGCCAGGAGCAGGCGCACGCCCTCCGTGGAGCTGATGGCGCCCATGCGGGCCAGGTCGGTGCGCCGGCCGTCGACCGGGGTGAGGTCGATCTTCCAGTCGCCGGAGTGCATCACGACGCCCTGGGGCGTGTGGATGGCCAGGGCGAAGCCGTGCGGCACCGAGTGCGCCACCGGGATGAACTCGACGTCGAAGGGGCCGATCGAACGGCGCTCGCCGTCGGTGACGGTGATGAGCTCGGTGCGGCCGAGCAGACCGGCCTCGTCGATGCGGCTGCGGGCCAGGCCGAGCGTGAGCGCCGAGCCGTAGATCGGGAACGAGAGGTCGCGCAGCAGGTACGAGAGCGCGCCGACGTGGTCCTCGTGGCCGTGGGTGAGCACCACCGCTTCGAGCCGGTCGGCGTTCTCCCGCAGCCAGGTGAAGTCCGGGAGCACCAGGTCGATCCCCGGCATGTCGACCTCGGGGAACATCAGCCCGCAGTCGACGAGCAGGATGCGCCCGGCCACCTCCACCGCGGCGCAGTTGCGGCCGATCTCTCCCAGCCCGCCGAGAAAGGTGATGCGTACCGGATCAGGCAACGGACACGCCCAGCTCGACCACGATCGCCCTGGCGTCGGCCACGAGCTGGTCGCTGTCGACCTCGACGTGCGGCAACCGGCAGCGCCCGGCGGGCAGGCCCAGCAGCCGCAACATGGCCTTGGCCGGCACCGGATAGGGGTTGGCGTCGCTCGTCTCGAAGGCGAAGGACGGGAGCAACCGGCGATGGCTGTCGAGCGCAGCCCGCACATCGCCCTTGGCGAAGGACTCCACCATGTCCTGGAACTGGGGAGCGCCCCAATGGCTCGCCACGCCGACCACCCCGACCGCACCGATCGCCAGCAGCGGCAGGGTCAGCGGGTCGTCACCGCTGTAGAGCTCGAAGCCACCGGGCGCCTCGGCCAGCAGCTGAGCCGATGCCGCCGGGTCGCCCGCCGCGTCCTTCACGCCGACGACGTTCTCGACGTCGTTGGCCAGCGCGAGCAGGGTCTCGTGGTTGATCTTGCGGCCCGTGCGAACGGGGATGTCGTACAGGAGCACGGGCAACGACGTGGCCCCGGCGACGGCCCTGAAGTGGGCCTCGATGCCGGCCTGCGACGGCCGGTTGTAGTACGGGGTCTGGGCGAGGATTGCGGCGACCCCGCAAGCCTCGGCCGCCTTGGTGAGCTCGATCGAGTGGGCGGTGTCGTTGCTGGTGCTGCCGGCGACGACCGGGACGGTGACCGCCTCGGCCACGGCCCGCCACAGCTGGACCTTCTCGTCGTCGCTGAGCGTGGGGGCCTCCCCCGTCGTTCCGCACACCACCAGGCCGTCGTTTCCGTGCTCGACGAGCCAGCGCGCCAGCCGCACGGCACCGTCGAGGTCGAGTGCCCCGTTGTCGTCGAAGGGCGTCACCATTGCGGTGAGCACCGCTCCGAACCTTCCTCCTGCCATCAGCTTCGTCCCTTCGGTCGCTCGCGGCAGGTTAGTGGGCGACCTCTCCCGCCCTGCGGTGTCAGACCATGCTGGCCGGCACGGCCGCCGCCGGGTAGGTCCGCGCGGGGCGGGGTACCCGTCGCGCACCACGGCACGGAACGACCTAGGAGGCGGACGGACATGTCATCGGTACG
>CADCTF010000119.1 GCA_902805655.1 uncultured Acidimicrobiales bacterium | reverse complement strand
GGAAGAAGCCGAAGAAGACACCGTGCTCGGCCCTTGCGTCGAGGAACTGCATCACGACGGGCGTCGCAGGGTCGGCCTTGAGGTGCACGAGTGCTCGGGCCCCGCCCACCTCCTGCAACCGATCCCAGGTGGAGATGACGAGGCCACCCTCGGTGGGCAGCACCAGGTCCAGTGCCCACCGCCCGGGCATGACCCGGCTCTCGGCCACGTCGACGCCGGCGGGCAAGGGCACGAAGACGCCGTCTTCGCCGAAGGCGGCCACGAGGGCCGTCTCGTCCCTGAGGAGCGCCTTGTACGCCGAGACCAGGGAGGAGGCCATCAGCGCGTCGGCCACGGGTGCTTCATCCTGTTCCACACACGCGGCTTCGGCCCGCCTCGGGCTGGAGGAGAGCCTCACGTCCGGCGTTGTGGCGATGTTGTGATCCGGGGTCGCCCCGAGGCTGGCGTTCGCCCGTGGTCCACCCCCGAAGCGGCAGGATGGGCGGATGGACATCGCCGGCAAGGTCGCAGTGGTCACAGGGTCGTCGACAGGCATCGGCCGAGCGACGGCTCTGGCGCTGGCTGAACGGGGAGCGAAGGTCGTGGTGAACTACGCCCGCTCCAAGGACGACGCGGACGAGACCCTGGCCGGTGTCCGCTCGAGAGGCGCCGAGGGCATCTCGGTGCAGGCCGACGTCACCGACGAGGCGGCCGTCGTGGCCATGCTCGACCAGGCCCGGCGCGACCTCGGCCCGATCCAGATCCTGGTGAACAACGCGGGCACGAGCACCTTCGTCCCCTTCGCCGAGCTCGACCTGCTGACCGAGGACGTCTGGGAGGACACGTACCGAACGAACGTCATCGCGTCCTACCGGTGCATCCGCCTCTGCGTGCCCGACATGCGGGATGCCGGCTGGGGCACCGTGGTGAACGTGGCCTCCATCGCCGGGGTCATGTCGGTCGGCAGCTCGCTCGCCTATGCCGCCAGCAAGGCGGCGCTGATCAACATGACCCGGGGGCTGGCGCGCACGCTCGCGCCCACCATCCGGGTCAACGCAGTCGCACCGGGCTACGTCGACTCCGAGTGGTGGGCGCGGCGGGGCGGCATGTCGACCGAGGCGATCGACCAGCAGCGGGCCCGGGTCGAGCAGAGCTCACCGCTGCAGATCGCCACCCAGCCCGAGCACATCGCCGAGGCCATCACCTGGCTGGTGGCCGGTGCCGACGTCACGACGGGCGAGTGCCTGCTGGCGGATGCCGGGTCTCACCTCGGCCAGGGGCCCGTGCGCCGCTGATTCGAGGGGTTGCGCAGCTAGGGCTCCCCTACTGGTGTGGTGCCGAACATGAGCACGCGACGGCCGACGTCGTAGTGGACCACCTTGGAGACGTGCAGCATGTCCTGCAGGTTGTCGGCGTCATCGGCGCTCACGGTCAGCACCTCTTCCCAGGCACCCTGGTCGAGCACCAGCTGCAGGGTCCAGGTGCCGTCCTGGCCGGCTTCACCGGCGACCCAGGTGAACTGGTAGTGGCTCAGCTGGCGGACGCTGATGCTGTCGTCGGTGAGCGGCTGGCGAACAGGGGTGATGGGGGGCTGGGGGTCTGACATCGGATCTCCTTGGTGGGGGTCCGGCCGGTACTACCCCTCCCCTGCCGCTGAACGCGCGGCGAGAAGGCGACGGTTGATCAGGTCGGCTCGGCCACGTAGAGCCGGTTGCCGTCCAAGTCGGAGAACACGAACATCAGCGGCGCCGTCGGCCAGTCGAGCAGCTCGCCGACGGACAGGCCGAGCTCCTTCAGCCGGGCGTGGGCAGCACGCGCGTCCGGTGTGACGAGGCGGATGCCCGTGTCGATGCCGGTCGGGAGGTCCTCCCCGGTGAGCACCAGGGCGATCGACGTGTCCGTGCCGGGGAGGCCGAGGTCGATCCACCGGAACCCCTCGGACAGCTCGGCGTCGAAGCGGGTCTCGAAGCCGAGGCTCTCGAAGAGCGCCTTGCTCCGGTCCTGATCGGAGACCGGGATGGCAACAGTGGACAGGCCGGTGAAGGTGGCGGCGTCGTTGGTCATGCAACGGAGACGGCCGGCGGGTGCCAAGAATCATCGGCGTGCGAACGGTTGTGACGGCTCTGGCCACCGTGGGCGTGATCTGGCTGGCGTTCGTCGCCTACCTCGCCGTGGCCCGGCCTGACCGGGAGTCGCTCGAGGCGGCCGCCAGCCTGCTGCGGAACGCCCTGCGGTTGGTACGCCGGCTTGCGGCAGACCGGGAGATCCCGCTGCCCGCGCGGCTGCCCGTCTGGCTCCTGCTCGGCTACCTCGTTCTCCCGATCGACCTGGTGCCCGACTTCATCCCCGTGCTCGGCTACGCCGACGACGTCATCCTCGTCGCCCTCGTTCTCCGTCGACTGATCCGCAAGGCCGGGCCGGCCAAGCTGGCGCAGCACTGGCCGGACGACGCGGCCGGCCTCGCCGAGCTTCGGCGCCTGCTGCGGCTTGGCTGATGCCGCTTCGTTCTGAGCGTCGGTGGACCGCCGCGATCGAGCGCTGTCTACCGTTCTCGCATGTCCGTAGCCAGGTCCCTCCTGCTGTTCATCGTCGCCGCCATGGCCGAGATCGGGGGCGCGTGGCTGGTGTGGCAAGGCGTTCGTGAGCACCGCGGCCTGGCCTGGGTCGGAGCAGGCATCGCCGCCCTCGGCGCCTACGGGTTCGTGGCCACACTTCAGGATGACAACAGCTTCGGCCGCATCCTGGCGGCATATGGCGGAGTGTTCGTGGCCGGCAGCCTGGCGTGGGGCATGGTCGTCGACCGGTTCCAGCCTGACCGCTTCGATCTGGCCGGCGCCGCCATCTGCCTGGTCGGCGTGGCCGTCATCATGTGGGCGCCACGTTGACTGACATCTTCGCTTGACCAGTTCACACTGGGTTGAGGCTGGGCCTAGCCCAGTCGGGCGATGGCCTTCTTCGCCACGTCGGTCAGCTGCTCTTTCGAGGCCGGCGCCTTGGAGGTGTGGCCGACGAAGAAGATGCTCTTGTCGAGCAACGCCACCAGGGTGATCGTGGAAGCGCTGCGGCCGATCGTCGAGCCGATACTCGACCTGCCCGGCGATCGAGTCGACCGCGCGGTTCGGGCGAAGATCCGGGCCCAGGCGGCGCAGCTGTTCGACCGCAGCGAGCTGATCGCCGAGCATGTGGCGGCCGGTGGGCTCCGGATCGTCGGTGCCCGCTACGACCTCGACGACGGCCGGGTGACGCTGGTCCGCTGACCTGTTGCCCGGGCTGGTCTAGGGCAGCCCGACGGCCCGCGGATCGCTCGAAGGGAACGCCTCGATCGGCCGCAGGGGGTCGAAGTCCACCCAGATCCTCTTGCCCCACGGCGACACCTCGACGCCCCACGAGGTACCAACGCTCTCCACCATCGCCAGCCCCCGCCCGCGCTCCGACCACTCGCTCACGCGTCGGCGCACCGGCATGGCCTGGCTGTGATCCTTCACGCTGAGGCGGACCCGTCCGAATCGCTCACAGAGATCGAGCCCGCACCCGCTTCCGGCATGGACGGCAGCGTTGTTCACCAGTTCGGTGACGATGATGGAGACATCGTCGATCAGCTCGCGGAGCTCGAGCTTGATGAGCTCATCCGCCACGAACTGCCGGGCGAAGCGGGCGCTGCTCGGCGCCGGCATCAGCCACAAGCGGTCGTCAGGATGCATGGGGGCTTCCTTCGCCGGGGGCATTTGCCCGTTTCGGTGGTACCCGTTCCGTGACGGCTCAAACACGCACCGTGACAGCGCCCCCGGCAGGACTCGAACCTGCGACCAACTGCTTAGAAGGCAGTCGCTCTGTCCACTGAGCTACAGGGGCGAAACGCACACGGGCAACGGAACTCGGCTCTGTTGGTTCCGTCCGCTGTCCGGTGCCTGGCCACAACTCTGCCGCAACGGCCGGTCGGGAGGCAGATCGATCGCCCGGTGGCCGGCGAATGCGAGGACCGGGCTCGCGCATCCGTACGCTTCCCGGTGATGACCGCCGGCCAGCCGTACGCACGGGGCGCCTGATGTCGGACATGGGGACGCCGCTGGCGGTCGCCGTCATGACTGCCGGCCCTCGGCGGCGCATCCACCGGGCATGGGCCGTCGCTGCCGTCACCTTCCTCGTGCTGCTGACCTCAGCCGCCTTCCGGTCGAGCCTCGGTGTCCTCCTCGTGCCGATCGAGAGCGACTTCGGCTGGACCCGCACGCAAACCTCGGCCGCGGTGTCGCTGAACCTGCTGGTGTACGGCGTCGCCGCGCCTTTTGCGGCGGCGCTCTTGGAGCGGATCGGCGTGCGGCGCACCGCCGTGGGTGCACTGCTGCTGATCGCCACGGGATGCCTGGCCACCACGGTCATGACCGCGCCGTGGCAGCTGTGGGTGCTCTGGGGCCTGGTCGTCGGCACGGCCACGGGCTCGGTTGCCCTCGTCTTCGGTGCGATCGTCGCCGACCGTTGGTTCGTTGCACGACGTGGCCTCGTGGTGGGCATCCTCGGTGCGGCATGGGCCACGGGGCAGCTGATCTTCCTGCCCCTCCTCGCCGCGGCGGTCGACGCATGGGGGTGGCGCGCCGCCTCGCTGGCGATCGCCCTGACGTGCGTTGCGCTGCTTCCGCTCGTGGCGGCGGTGCTGCGCGACAAGCCCGAGGACGTCGGTCTGTCGCCCTACGGCGCCGCGGCAGCACCGGCCGATCAGCCGGCTGCGGACTCCGTACCCGCTAGTGCCGTTGCCGCCGTCGCCCACGCCGTAGCGGTGCTGCGCGAGGTGTTCTGGACCAAGCCGTTCCTGTTGCTGGCCGGCACGTTCTTCGTCTGCGGCTGGACGACGAACGGGATCATCAGCAGCCACTTCGTGCCGGCCGCGCACGACCACGGGATGGGCGCCACCACCGCGGCCGGACTGCTGGCCGTCGTGGGCGTGTTCGACATCGTCGGCACGATCGGCTCGGGCTGGCTCACGGACCGCATGGACCCGCGAAAGCTGCTCGCCGTCTACTACGGCCTGCGCGGCATGGCGCTGCTCGCCGTGCCTGCGCTCTTGGGGCCGAACGTCCAACCGTCCCTGCTCGTGGTCGTCGCACTCTTCGGCCTCGACTGGGTCGCCACCGTCCCGCCGACCGTCGCGCTCAGCCGTTCCGCCTTCGGCCCAGAGCGCGGCGGCATCATCTTCGGGTGGGTCTTCGCCGCGCACATGATCGGCGCCGCGCTCGCCGCCGCGGTCAGTGGCGCGCTGCGTGCGACAGCCGGGAGCTACACCTCTGCGTGGCTGATCGCCGGGGCACTCGCGATCACCGCGGCCGGGTGCAGCCTGCTCTTGCCCCGGCCGATGCCCGCCGCCCAGCCGGCCTGAGCTCGTCGCACCGGCTGGCCAGCTGCGCCGGGACGATCCACTGGAGTGCGCCCTTCAGGCGAGGGCGGGCTCCGTCGGGCCGTCAGCGGCACTGCGAAGCGCGGCGATGTCCAGCTTCTGCATGCCCATCATCGCCTGCATGGCCCGCCCGGCGCGTGCCGGGTCGGGGTCTCCCAGCACCTCGCCCAGCCCATCCGGGACGACCTGCCAGGAGAGGCCGAAGCGGTCCTTGAGCCACCCGCACTGTCCCGGCTCGCCGCCGTCCACCAGTGCCGCCCAGTACTGGTCGACCTCGGCTTGGTCTGCACAGCTCACGACGAGCGAGATGGCCTCGGTGAACTTGTACTGCGGCCCGCCGTTGAGAGCCAGGTACGGCTGCCCGTCGAGCTCGAAGGCGACGGTGAGCACCGTCCCGGCGGGCCGCGGGGCGCCCTCGCCGTAGCGGCTGACGTCGGTGATCCGCGAGCCCGGAATGACGGCGACGTAGTGCTCGGCCGCTTCCAGGGCCTCGGTGTCGAACCACAGGTTGATGGTGATGCGGGACATCGGTCCTCCTCAGCTTCGGCGCCCCGTTGGCGCCGTCACTGAGAGGTCGAAGCTGCTCCTGGATCTTCGACACGCCGACCCGGAGATCTTCGGACGAGCTCCGTAGGAGCCGCTCAGGGGTCTGAGCGCGGCCGGGGCCGCCACCCAGACCCTCATGACCTACGCGTTCTTCGGGATCTCGTTGAAGGGCGCCTTGGAGAGGTCGCCTGGCTCCTTGGGCAGGCCGAGCGCACGCTCGCCGACGATGTTCCTCTGGATCTGGTCGGTGCCGCCGTAGATCGGCAGGGCCTGCGCACCCAGAGCCTGGGCGGTCGCAGCAACCGCTCCGGCACCGCCAGGCAGCTGCGCCATGGCCTTCTGCTCCCCGTCGTCGTAGGAGTGGAGCATTCCTCGTGCACCGAGGATCTCCATGCCGAGGTCCCGGTTCAGGCGCACGATGTCGGCCATCAGCAGCTTCGAGAAGTTGGCGACGCCGGGGATGTCCCCGCCCTGCGACCGAACGGCCTTGTGGCGCTCGGTCGTGAACCGGGCGATCGAGCCGAGGATGTGGGCCTGCACGAGCCGCTGGCGGATGTTGGGGTCGTCGAGCTTGCCGAAGTCCCGAGCCAGGTTGATCAGGCCCTGCGCCGGCGACGTGCGCTTCCGCGCCGAGTCGTCCTTCTTCTCCTTGGGGAGCTCGGTCGCGGTGACCGTCTTGCGAGCCTGCGGGGCGAAGTCACCCGCACGCTTGTCGAGGTCGCCGGCGACGCCGCCGGCCCGGGCCATCCGGCCGACGGCACCGCCGCCTCCACCGGCGCCCATGCCGGAGCGCTCGTGCAGCAGCGTCGTGTTGGCCGCCGCCCAGCCGTTGTTGACGTCACCGATGCGGTCCTGGTCGTGAACCTCGGCGGCCGTGAGGAAGACCTCGTTGAACATGGCGTGCCCCGTCATCTCCTTGAGGGGCCGCATGTCGACGCCGGGCTGGTGCATGTTGATGGAGAACCAGGTGATGCCCTGGTGCTTCGGGGCCTCGGGGTTGGTGCGGGCCAGGAGCATGCCCAGGTCGGCGAACTGCCCGCCCGAAGTCCACACCTTCTGGCCGTCGACGTGCCAGACGTCGCCGTCCCTGACCGCCTTGGTGGTCAGCCCGGCCAGGTCGGAACCAGCCCCGGGCTCGCTGAAGAGCTGGCAGTAGGCCACCTTGCCGGTGACGGCCGGCGGGATGAGCCGGTCGATCTGCTCACGGGTGCCGTGGGTGGTGATGGTCGGGGAGGCGAGCCCGATCGACATGCCCGTGGGCGCCCCCATCGCACCGAAGGCCGCGATTGTGCCGGCCACCGCCAGCGCGTCACCACGAGAGAGGCCCCGGCCGTAGGAATCGGCCGGCAGCATCGGTGCCGCATAGCCGGCCATGCCCAGGCGCTCCCACCACTCGCCCACCGTGAGGTCGGGATCCCAGTTCTCCTCGAGCCAAGCGCGAAGCTCGTCGACGAGCCCGTTGCTCGTGCGTGCGACGTTCGTCTCTTCGGCAATGGTCATGGCATCTCCTGTGTCAGCGGCTTCGGGCGGCCACGTCCGCCGGTGCAGCACGGTCTTTGGCGCAGCTCATCGTAGGTCCCGTGCTCGGGCACGGTGACTTCGGCGCCGCTCGCCACGACCGTCGGTGGAGTGCTAGGTGCCTGTGTCGGGGTCGTAGCCCTTCTGCACGAACCGCCCGAGCGCCTCACCGGAGATCTGCGTCGTGGACCCGATCACCGCTTCCAGGGCGAGGCCTTCGTCATATGTCCGGCCGAAGCCCCGTAGCGCGGCCTCGGTGTCGCCCGTGAGCCCGGACTGGGGGACGGCCGCCATCACCGCCGCCAGCTCCCGTGCCCGAGTCATCAGCTCCGCGTCGGGCACGATCTCCTGCACCAGCCCCATCCGCTGCGCCTCCTCCACACCGATGCGCTTCCCCGTCTGGATCAGGTAGAGGGCGTTGCCCGCACCGACCCAGAGCGGCAGCCGGTAGGTGCCTCCGTCGACCAGCGGCACCGCCCACCGGCGGTTGAGCACCCCGTACTCGGAGGACTCCGACCCGACGATGAAGTGGCATGTCAACGCCAGCTCGAGCCCCCCGGCGAAGCAGTAGCCGTTGACCGCCGCGATCATGGGCTTGTAGATGTTCGTCCGCCGGGTGAACTTCTCGTTCTGGAAGTAGCTGCGCCGCTGGGCCTCGGGCGATCGGGCCGGTGGCGCGTCCTGGGTGCGGAGTCGGTTCTCGATGGTCTTCAGGTCGCCCCCGGCGCAGAAGGCCTTGCCCTTGCCGGTCAGGATGAGAACGCGGGCGCTGTCGTCCTCGTAGAACCGTGTCGCCGCCTCGCCGAGGGCCTGGAAGAGGCCACCGCCGAAGTTGTTCATCTGCTCCGGCCGGTTCATCGTGACCGTCACGACGGCGCCGTCCTGCTCGTAGAGGATCGGCGCGTCGGGCTGTGGCTCGCTCACCCGCGGCTCCGCTCGCCGTAGTCCTCGAAGGGCTCGTCCCTTCGCCGGATCGTCTCCCGGAAGCCGATCTGGCCGAAGCTCTCCCGCCACCGGAGCGCTTCCTCGGTGTGGCGAGTCATGCCGTCGAAGAAGGTGCCGAGCATCTGGGTGGTGCGCAGGCCCATGTTCTCGTAGGCCTGGTTGATGAGCATCTTGTTGAGCGCCAGCTGGTTGGCCGGGATGTGCTGGAACCGCATGGCGTAGGCCTCCGTCTCCTCAGCCAGCCGATCGGCCGGCACGACCCGGGACACGAGGCCGATGCGCAGGGCCGTGGGGGCGTCGATCTCGTCACCGGAGAGCAGGAACTGCTTGGCGTGCTCGAGGCCAAGGCGGTAGATCCACATCATCGTGGTGGGCGTGCCGTAGACCCTCGACGGCGGGTAGCCGATGATGGCGTCCTCGGCCATGAAGATCTGGTCCGCACAAAGGATGAGGTCGGTGCCCCCACCGAGCGCGTAGCCGTGCAGCTGGGCGATCACTGGCTTGGGGCACTCCCAGAGCTTCATGAACCGCTTCATGTTCGCCCCCATGAAGGCGAAGTCTCGGACCGGGTCCCAGGCGCCGGCCCGGTGCTCGACGTGGGGTGCGTCGTAGCCCCGCTGCCACGGCTGACGCCCTTCGCCGGGGTTCAGGTCGTAGCCGGCGGTGAAGGTGCGGCCCGCACCTCGCAGCACGATGGCGGCGACATCGGCTGACGCCGTGGCCGCGTCGATGCCGTCGGCGATCCCCTGGATGACGCCCTCGGTCAGGGTGTTCATCTTGTCGGGACGGTTCAGCGTGACGATGGCGAGGGAGTCGCGCTCCTCGTAGAGCACCACCGGTTCGTCAGCCATCGGATGACCACCCCTCCTCGTCCACTGCGATGCGGCCCGAAACGGCCCACCGTATCCACCCGGGGGTCCGACGGGTCGGCTACGCCGGCGAGGGATCCGCCTCGTCGCACGGACTCGGCTCGTGCTGCAACCCGTGGAGGATCGCTTCGGAGATGTCACCGAGCGCGTCGAGCTGCTGAGGGGTCAGCACGTCGACCAGGTATCGCCGCACGTGGGCGACGTGGGCGGGGGCGGCCGCCTCGATGGCCGTGCGTCCGGCGCCGGTGATGACCACGAACGCGCCGCGGCCGTCGGTCGGGCACTCCTGGCGCTCGACCAGCCCCCGCTTCTCCATGCGGCTGAGGTGGTGGGAGAGCCGGCTCTTCTCCCACTGCAACGAGTCGCCCAGGGCGTAGGCCCGCAGCCGCCCGTCGTCGGCCTCAGAGAGGTTGACCAGCACGCCGTAGTCGGCCATCGACATGCCGGACTCGGACTGCAGCCGACGCGCCAGCGTGGCCTCGAGCCGGTGCTGGGCCTCGACGAAGCTCCGCCAGGCACGTGCCTCCCGCTCGTCGAGCCATCTGACCTGCGATGTGGGCATGGATCCACCGTACCCCGGAATAGTTGATGCATCACCCTCGTTCCAGTGTATTGTTGACCCATCAACCAACGGCCGCCCCGAATCGGTGCGGGCCATGAGGAGGACCCATGTCGACCGTCACCACCCCCGAGCTCACCGGCACCTACACCCTCGACCCCACGCACAGCCGCATTGGCTTCGTGGCCCGCCATGCCATGGTCACCAAGGTCCGTGGCTCGTTCAACGACTTCGTAGGCACCGCCTACCTCGACGCCTCCGACCCCTCGAAGTCGTGGGGCAAGGTCAACGTGCAGGCCGCCAGCATCGACACCCGCAACGCGGATCGCGACGGCCACCTCCGGTCGAACGACTTCTTCGACATGGAGACCTATCCCGAGATCGTCTTCACCTCGACGTCTGTCGAGCAGGTCGACGCTGAGCACTTCAACGTGAAGGGTGACCTCACCATCAAGGGCGTCACCAAGCCGGTGACCGTGCCCTTCGAGTTCACCGGCCAGGTCATCGACCCGTGGAACAACGTGCGGGTGGGCCTCGAAGGCTCCGTCACCGTGAACCGCAAGGACTGGGGCGTCAGCTGGAACGCTCCGCTCGAGGCCGGGGGCATCCTCGTCAGCGAGAAGATCACCCTGGAGTTCGAGATCTCCGCCACCAAGAACCAGGAGCAGTGAGCACATGCCCGCCATCACCGCAGCCACCCTCACCCTGCCGAAGATCGCCGCCCCGACGGGCCTCGGGGTCGACCGCGCCGTCGTGTCCATCACCACCGCACCGCAGGGCTACGAAGGCGAGGGCTTCCCCGTGCGTCGGGCCTTCGCCGGAGTGGACAAGCGCGTCCTCGACCCCTTCATCCACATGGACGAGATGGGCGAGGTCGACTATGCCCCGCTCGAGCCCAAGGGCACCGACTGGCACCCGCACCGCGGGTTCGAGACCGTCACGTACATGATCGACGGCACCTTCCAGCACCAGGACAGCCACGGCGGTGGCGGCCTCATTGCCAACGGCGCGACGCAGTGGATGACGGCAGGCGGCGGCATCCTCCACATCGAGACTCCCCCGGAGGACCTGGTGATGAGCGGCGGGCTGTTCCACGGCATCCAGCTGTGGGTCAACCTGCCGGCCAAGGACAAGATGATCGCCCCCCGCTACCAGAACCTCGAGGGCGACCAGGTCTCGCTGCTCTCCTCGCCGGACGGTGGTGCGCTGGTGCGCCTCATCGCCGGTGACGTGGGCGGCCATCAGGGGCCCGGTTCCACCTACACCCCGATCGCCGTGGCCCACGCCACTCTCGCTCCGTCGGCCCAGCTCGTGCTGCCCTGGCGTGCCGACTTCAACGCACTGGCCTACGTCCTGTCGGGGCGGGGCCGCGTCGGGGCGGGGCGCAGCCCGGTGGGCGCCGGCCAGCTGGTCGTCTTCGGGCCGGGCACGAGCTTCACCCTGCAGGCCGACGACGGCGTAGAGCCCCTGCAGGTCTTCCTGCTCGGTGGTCTGCCGATCCGGGAGCCCGTGGCCCAGTACGGGCCGTTCGTCATGAACACCCGGGCGGAGCTCGCTCAGGCGGTGGAGGACTTCAACGCCGGCCGGCTCGGCACCATCCCCTCCGACGGGCTCCGCCCGTTCCGCCCGGCCGCCTGAGAGGCGTGGGGTCGAGGTCAGCTGCTGCGGTCGGGTGCGGGACAAGGCCCGACCGCAGCGACCACCCCCTTGTGATCCGACCCTGGGACGTTGAAGCGACCTCCGCCCTCGGCACACCACCCCTCGGTCACGAAGATGTGGTCGATGCGCGGTAGGAGGAACCGCACCCTGCGCTTCAGCGATGTCGGGCCCGCCCACTCCGTGCGTACGGCGTCGCGCAGGAAGGCGTCAAGGCTCCGGTAGCCGGAGCTGCGGTCGACCAGGTTGAGGTCCCCGGCCAGCACCGCCGGCAGCGTCTCGGCTCTGACGAGGTCGGCCAGCGCAGCGACGAGCTCGGTGTGTACCTCCACCGGAACGCTTGTTCGCGAGCTGTCCAGCCACGGGCGCGGCAGGTGGACGCCGTAGACCACGAACCGCCCGCCCGGCCGGTCGATGACGGCTCGGAGACCATGCGGCGCGAGCCGGCCGGGCAGGCGCTCCATCTCGACGACGGGCCAGCGGGCGTAGATGCGTTGCGAGAGCTCGCGATCCGAGGTGGACCCATAGCGGTAGGCGCGGTCGAGCACGCCACCGATGTCACCTCGGGTCTCGAGCGACACGACCACATCGGCATCGATGTCGATGATCGCGGCGGCCGCGGCCGCTGCCTGCGTGTTCCTGAGGAGCACGTTGGCCGATGCCACCCGTACCGCCGGCTCGGGCACCGGGCTGCCTTGCGGCGTCCATGGCGCCACCACCACGACGGCACCGACCACCAGCGCGGAGGCTGCGGCCGCCAAGCCCATCCGTCGTAGTGGGCGGATGACGGCGGCGACGAGCAGCAGCCCGACCAGCGCCGGAACGACGAGCGGCATCCCGATCGCCGCCGCATCGAAGAGCTCGCCCCGGTCCCGCACGACGAACCACGACCAGGGAGCGGCGAGGGCCGCCAGGGCGGCCACCCGAGCCAGCGGGTGCCGACGCCGTCGCCCGGGCGCAGTGGCGGCGGTCGTCGCACCGGAGCGGTATGGCGCAGAGGCAGCCCCGATCTCCCTGGCCACCATGAGCATCCATGGTCCGGGATGAACCCGGTCTGTGCAAAGCGGCTGGTACCGTGAAGAACACATGTTCGCCGTGACCGAAGCGCCCTGGCTCGACGGGTTGAACGACCGCCAGCGGGAAGCCGTGCTCGATGACGGGCCGGCCCTGCTCATCGTCGCCGGGGCGGGCAGCGGCAAGACACGCACGCTCGCGGCACGAGTGGCTCGACTGCTGGCCGAGGGGGCCGCGCCCGACCGGATCCTGCTCGTCACCTTCTCGCGCCGAGCCGCGCGTGAGCTGTTGCTGCGGGCGGAGCGGATGACGGGTGGTGCGACCAAGGTGTGGGGCGGCACCTTCCACGCCGTGGCCAACCGGCTGCTGCGCCAGCACGCGCCGGCACTGGGTCTCCCGTCGGCGTTCACGGTGCTCGACTCGTCCGACGCCATCGACCTGTTCGGCCTCGTGCGCACCGAGCTCGGTCTGGCCCAGCAGTCGCGCCGGTTCCCGAAGCGCCAGACCCTGGCCTCGATCTACTCACGGCTGGTCAACGCACAGGTGCCGCTCAGCGAGGTGCTGAGCCACTCCTTCCCGTGGTGTGCGGCCGAGATCGACGGCATCCGGGCCGCCTTCGAGGCCTACACCGAGCGCAAGCGCGAGCAGGGCGTGCTCGACTTCGACGACCTGCTGCTCTACGCCAGGGTCCTCGTGCAGGACCCGGCCACCGCGGCTGCGGTGCACGACCGGTTCGACCACATCCTCGTCGACGAGTACCAGGACACCAACCGGCTCCAAGCCGATCTGCTGGCCGGCCTGGCCGCCGGCGGGGCTCGGGTGTGCGCGGTGGGCGACGACGCCCAGGCGATCTACGGCTTCCGCGCCGGCAGCGCCGACCACCTGGCCGAGCTGCCCGAGCGCTTCGCCGGCACCACCGTGGTGACGCTCGACCAGAGCTACCGCTCGACCAAGCCGATCCTCGATCTGGCCAACGCCCTGCTCGACCAGCAGCCCGGCCGCTTCCCCCGGCGGCTCTGGGGCGAACGGGGCGGCAACGCCAAGCCGCTGCTGGCCGTGTGCGCCGACGAGGCCGGGCAGGCGGTGTGGGTGTGCGAGCAGGTGCTGGAGCGTGCCGATCGGGGCATCCCGTTGCGCGAGCAGGCGGTGCTCTTCCGTACCGGCCACCACAGCGACGGCCTCGAGGTCGAGCTGGCCCGGCGGAACATCCCCTTCCACAAGTACGGCGGGCTCAAGTTCCTCGAAGCCGGCCACGTGAAGGACCTGGTGGCGCTGCTTCGGGTGCTCGACAACCCGCGCGACGAGCTGGCCTGGCAGCGGGTGCTCGAGATGCTCGACGGCATCGGCCCGGCCAAGGCTCGGCGCATCGCCGACGACCTCGGCGTGCGGCGCGACGACGCCGCGCTCCGTCGCCTGTTCGAGCAGCCCCCGGCGGTGCCCGAGTCGGCCGCCGAGGAGCTGCTCGGCCTGAGTGCGGCCCTGGAAGCCTGCGCCGGTGAGCCGGAGCCTCCGGTAGTGGCCCAGGTCGACGTGCTGCAGCGGTGGTGCGCGCCGGTGTTCGCCCGGAGGTACGCCTCGGCCGGCACCAGGGTGGAGGATCTCGTCGCCCTGGGCGGCATGGCCACGGCCCACTCGTCGCGCCGGCACCTGCTGTCCGATCTCGCCCTCGACCCTCCCGCCAGCACCAGCGAGCTGGCCGGGCCGCCGCACCTGGACGACGACTACCTGGTGCTGTCCACCATCCACTCGGCCAAGGGCGGCGAGTGGCGGGCAGTGCACGTCATCCACGTGGCCGACGGGAACCTGCCCTCCGACATGGCCATCTCCGACTCGGCCGGTCTGGAGGAGGAGCGCCGCCTGCTGTACGTGGCCCTCACCCGGGCCAAGGAGTCGCTGGCCGTGAGCTACCCGTTGCGCTTCTACCACCGTCGCCACGGCATGGACGACGCCCACACCTACGGCCAGCCCAGCCGCTTCGTCGTGCCCATGCGGCACCTCTTCGACGAGGTCCATGTCGGCCTGCCTTCGCCGGCCGAGCCCGTGGCGGCCGATGGTGACCGGCGCATCCGTTCGGTGCCGGCGACGCGGGAGGTGTCGTCGCTCCTGGGTTCGCTGTGGTCGGCGTGACAGGCCGTAGGGTGAGCCCCCGTGGAGGAGCAGGACTACCAGACGACCTATGAGCTCGAGGACCACAACTGGTGGTTCGTCGGCATGCGGCGCATGTCCCTTGCGCTGCTGGGCCGCACCTCGGGTCTTGCTGCCGGCCGGGCGGCCGACGGCGCCGAGCGCCGGGTGCTCGACGTCGGCTGCGGCACCGGCATCATGCTCGAGCACCTCGAGCCCTACGGCTCCCCCACCGGTCTCGACCTGTCCGCCACCGCGTTGGAGTTCTGCGAGAAGCGGGGCGCCATGCGGCTGGTGCAAGCCAAGGGCGAGCAGCTTCCCTTCGCCGACGCATCGTTCGACGCGGTCACCGCGTTCGCCGTGCTGGAGCACATCGACGCGGACGCCGAGGCCATCGCCGAGTGGTGCCGGGTGCTGAAGCCCGGGGGCACGCTGGTGCTGCTCACCAGCGCCTACCAGCTGCTGTGGAGCGGGCACGACGTGAGCAACCACCACATCCGCCGCTACCGCACCCGTGACGTGGCCCTCCTCCTTCGCATCGCCGGGCTCGACGTGCAGAAGGTGTCGTACAACAACACGTTCCTGTTCCCGCCGATCCTGGCCGTGCGGATGGTCGAGCGTCTCAAGCGCGGATCGAGCGAGCCCGAGGCCCACAAGGACACGGCCGAGGTGCCCGGGCCGATCAACCGGCTGCTGGCCAAGCTGCTGGACGCCGAGACGGCCATCATCCAGCGAGGCAAGCTCCCCTTCGGCGTGTCGATCATCGCCCACGCCGTCAAGCCGCCAGTCACGTAGGTCCCCGGCCGTTCGACCGGTGCGTCCGTCGATGTCGGCGGAGCGACCCGGCGGCGTGTGGAACAATGGTCGGCCACGTGGTGGCTATAGCTCAGTTGGTTAGAGCGCCTGGTTGTGGTCCAGGAGGTCGGGGGTTCGAGTCCCCTTAGCCACCCTCTCCCCTTCATCTCTAGACTCCTCACCCCACGCGCCTCTAGCTCAACGGCAGAGCAACGGACTCTTAATCCGCAGGTTCTGGGTTCGAATCCCAGGGGGCGCACTCCTCTACACCCTCCCCGACCAGGGGAAACGCCTCGGCGCGCGGTGACCTGGGGTGGCGTAGGGCTCCACCGATCGCGGCACTGCGCGCACACGCCCGCGTACTCGGCAGCGGGTGGTCGACGGCCGCGCCGGAAAACGCCTTACGGCCGTCCTTTGCTCTGACCGCTCGGAACGGAGCGAGGAGACAGGGATGACCAAGTCACTGCGACAGCGCTTCGATGAGTCCATCGACCGCACCGGCGTGCACCCCGTCTGGACTGGCGCCGTCCGGCCCGACACGGGCGTGGGCCGACTGAGAGCCGATGGCAAGACCCGGACCGCCCCTGTGGTCGCTTGGGAGCTGGCCTACGGCACAGCAGCAGGCCGCCGCGTGCTCCCGTGCCTCGACCTCCCGGCATGCGTCCCGATCAAGCACCTTCACCTAGTGAGAGAGGACGGACGCCCCGCAACCCCCGGCCGGCGAGCGCGGTGCGAGCGGCGCCGGCTCGATGCGCCACGTGGCGCCGACGACGTGGGAGCTGACTGTGTCGGCCGGCAAGGACGACGACGGCAGCCCTCGGCGCAAGTACCTGCGCGTGCGGGCGGTCAACCCCGCGGACGCGAGGCGCCTCCTGGCCTCATTCGTGCTCGAGGTTCAGGCACAGCCTGCTGTCGTCCCCGAGAAACGCGTGACCTCAAGCTGGATGACGCGGTCGAGCGGTACCTGACGAACATCTCGCTAGCGAGAAGGGTCGCGAATCGAAGA
>CADCTF010000118.1 GCA_902805655.1 uncultured Acidimicrobiales bacterium | reverse complement strand
GACGAACCCGGACGCGTCGGCGCACCTGCAGCAGTCGCAGATCCTCGTGCCGCTCCCGCACCCCGGCGTCGAGATCCTCGGGCCGATGCACGTGTTCGGCAAGGACGACGCCCCCCACGGCCACATGCACATCCGCTTCACCGACGTGCGGGTGCCGAAGGAGAGCATCCTGCTCGGGGAGGGGCGTGGCTTCGAGATCTCCCAGCTGCGGCTCGGCCCCGGCCGCATCCACCACTGCATGCGCTCCATCGGCGCGGCGGAGAAGGCGCTGCAGCTCATGGTCGAGCGGGGCCTCAGCCGGGAGGCCTTCGGCAAGCCGCTCGTCGCTCTCGGCGGCAACACCGAGATCATCGCCCGGGCCCGCATCGAGATCGAGGCCATGCGCCTCATGGTGCTGAAGGCGGCCAAGGCCATGGACCTCATGGGCAACGCCGAGGCCCGGGTGTGGGTGAGCGCGGTCAAGGCCATGGTGCCCGAGCGCACCTGCCAGATCATCGACCAGGCCATCCAGATGCACGGTGCCACCGGCGTCTCGCAGTGGACCCCGCTGGCCGACATGTACACGTCGCAGCGCACGCTCCGCCTCGCCGACGGGCCCGACGAGGTGCACCACATGGTCGTGGGCCGGGCCGAGATCGCCCGCTACCAGCGCCAGACCTCGACGGTCAGCTGACCGACCGGGGGCTCTGCTAGCCCTTGGCGGCAGAGCCCCCGGCCGAGATGCGCTGCTGCAGGCTGGCCAGGCGCTCGGCGAAGTCGGGCTGGTCCATCGACCACAGCTGGGCCTCGAGCTCGACGTCCACGGCCGTCTCGTGGTCGTCGACGGTGAGCACCTTCTCCATGGTGTCCTTCACCCGGCGCGCCAGGGCGGGCGGAGCCGCGGCCGCCTTCGCCGCGATGGTGATGGAGGTCTCGAGGAGCGCGTCGTCGTCGACACAGCGCCAGGCCAGGCCGCACCGCTCGGCCGCCGCGCCGTCGAGCACCTCGCCGAAGAGCACGAGGGCGGCCGCCACCGAGGGCCCCACTGCCCGTTGCAACATCCAGGTGTGGCCACCCCCGGGGTGCAGGCCGAGCTCGAGGAACCGGGTGTCGAAGCGCGCGCGGCGGGCGGCGATGCGGATGTCGCAGCAGAGGGCGAGGTTCATGCCGGCGCCCACTGCGGCGCCGTTCACCGCGGCGATGGTGGGCAGCGGGGAGCGGCCGGCCCGGAGGAAGCCCTCGTAGATCTTCCGCAGCCCCTCCTCACGGGACTCCCCGAGCTGGGACAGGTCGGCCCCGGCACAGAACGCCGGGGGTGCGCCCGTGATGACCACCGCGCCCACGTCGTCCCGCGACTCGAGGTCGTCGAAGGCGGCGATGATGCCCTCCACCAGCTCGAGGCTCAGGCTGTTGCGGCGCTCGGGGTGGTTCAGGGTGAGGACGGCGACCCGGCGGTCGGAGTCGACATCGACGCGAAGGAGCGGTGTGGTCATGTTGGCCTCCGGACGGCAGGGGAGTGGCTGAAGAAGCTCTCGACGTCGCGCTCGTACTTGTAGGGCTCGGGACGGGTGCCGAGGCTGCTCCGAAGGCGCATCCCCTTGGCGAAGTTCTCCACTGCGCCGGCCGACGTATAGCGGTACACGAACCCGGCCGCCTTCAGCCGGCGGTTGTCGACGCCGCGGCCGTAGCGAAGCAGGCTGAGCGTCTCGGGCGGCAGGTCCACGAGCCCGAGGCGCCCGAGCGGCGCGATCGCGGCACCGGTGAACAGCGGTGGCAGCGGGAAGAGCGACTTGCCGCACAAGGCGGCGACCTCGCTCCACGGCAGTCGTCTGTCCCCAGCGACGTTGAAGACGCCCGCCACTTCGTTGGCCACGACGAAGTCGATCGAGCGCACGACGTCGTCCTCCTCGAGGAGCTGCAACGAGGGGTCGAAGCCGAAGATGGCCGGCACGGCCGGCAGCTCGAGGGCCTTGCTGAGCGGCGTGACGATGTCGGTGCCGACCACGTTGGCGAATCGCATCAGCGTCACGGCCACCTGCGGGCTGTCGACCGCGAAGTCGCGCAGGTAGCCCTCGACCTCCAGCAGCGAGCGCTCGACCCGGGTCTTGACCGGCGCGACCCGAGGGGTGGTCTCGCTGAACCACGCCGGGTCCTTGTACGACGAGCCGTAGACGAGCGCCGAGGACTTCACCACGATGTGGCGCACCGAGCTGCCGGGAGCGCCGGCGGCGGCCAGCAGGTTCATGGTGCCGATCACGTTGGTCTCGTGCAGCTGACGACCGCTGGTTCGGGTGGAGTCCACCACCAGGAAGGTGTGGACCACGGTGTCGACCTTGGTGGCCTGCACGATGCGGGACAGGATCGAGTAGCTGCTGTCCGCCCGGACGAACTCCGTGCGCTTCAGCTCGACGCGCGGCTCGTCCGTGCCGAGGCCGATGATGACGTCGACGTCGGACCGCTTCTCGAGCGCCTCGGCGACCCGTCCGCCCCAGAAGCTGCCGATGCCCGTGACCAGGACGCGCTTGCCCATCAGCCGAACCACACGGACTTCCGGGAGCGGAGCATGTCGTAGAGGTTGTCCTGCAGCTGGACGCGGATGTCCTCCGCCGCTTCCATCACCCGGCTCTTGGAGTAGCGCTCCTGGTCTGGCTCCACGTCGAAGCGCACGGGGTCGAGCACGCGCAGCTTGAACTTCGAGGGGAAGTAGACGACCGTTCCGAGGAGCGGCCCGAGCACCAGGTGGTTCGCCGTGACGGGCAGGTACGGGAGCCCCAGCGCCCTGGCCACGCCCGGCATGTTGAACAGCGCCGGCATCGACTCCTCGCCGCCCACTACTGCGATCGGGACGATCGGCACGCCCGCCCGCATGGCGATCTCCACGAAGCCCCCGCGTCCGAAGCGGCGAAGCTGGTAGCGCTGGTCGTAGGTCTTGCCCGTGCCCTTGGTGCCCTCGGGGAAGACCAGCGCGAGCTGCTGCTGCTCGCGAAGGAGGCGGTACGCGTTGTCCGGGTCGGCCGGCACGCCTCCCACCCGTGACCAGAGCGTGCCGACCACGGGGATGGCCCGGAAGAGGTGCTCCGCCATGCCGTACACGGGACGGCCCAGCTCCTCCTCGATGCCGTGCATGATCACCGGCGCGTCGGAGGGCAGGGGCGCCGAGTGGTTGGCCACCAGCAGGGCTCCGCCCGTGGTGGGAATCTTCTCCAGGCCCTCCCACTCGGCGCGGAACCAGTTGCGGTAGACCGGGCCGTACAGGCGGCGGGCCAGAGCTCGCATCCGCTCGGACCGACCCCACTCGTCGACGTCGCCCAGCCGGGGATCATCGACAGGATCTTCCCGGGGGATGGGGACGAGGGCGCCGCCGCGCGTCGCCTCGTGCAGGTCTCCGGACATGGCGGCGATAGTAGGGCGGCCACCGGGCCGGGGATCCGCTCGACGGTGGTCGTCAGCCGAGCAGGGTGATGGCGCTCGGGTCGACCTCGGCCCAGACGACCTTGCCGCTTCCCGGACAAGGCTCCACGCCCCAGCACACCGCGACGGTGTCGATGAGCGACAGACCACGACCCGAGACCGCCTCGGGCGGGGCCAAGCTCATCCGGGGGGACACCGGACTGGCGTCGGTCACCTCGACCCGCACGCGATCGGGGGCCACGTGGATCGCCAGCTCGATGGGGGCCTCCCCGTACCGCACGGCGTTCGTGACGAGCTCGGAGACCACGAGAGTCAGCCCGAACTCGCATTGCAGGCCCAGGTCGCTCACCAGGTCGCACGCAAATCTTCGGGCCTCGGCGGCGCTGGCCGCCTGGGACGGGAGGCTCAGCGACCGGTGCACAGGGGACTTGTTCCCGATGACTAGTTACTTCTAACTAGTGCCCCCGGTGGGATTCGAACCCACACTGGGGCCTGTTTAAGAGGCTTCCCTCTGCCGGTTGGGGTACGGGGGCCGCTGGGTCGAGATGGTAGGGGTCAGGCCACCAGCTCGGTTGGCAGCGCCTCGGCGTGCACCACTGACAGGTGCTGAGTGGGCCGGGTGAGACAGATGTACACCAGCCGTAGGCCGTGCGGCGCGTCGAGGCGGATGAGAGCCGGCTCCACCACCACCACGGCCTCGAACTCGAGCCCCTTCGACGCCAGGGCCGCGACCACCGTGACGCGGTGGTCGAGACCGTTGGCCGACGCATCCCCGGTGTCCAGCGAGGTGTCAGCGAGCGCCGACCGCACCTCGTCGTGCAGCGCACCGGGGACGATGACCGCCACCGAGCCGTGGTGCCCCGAAAGCGCCGCAGCCTCGGCTGCGGCCGATGCGGCCAGCACGTCTGCGGTCACCCGGCGGATCGAGGGCGCGAACCGCCCGGGGCGGATCGACTCGGTGGGCCTGAGCCCGGGTGCGATGGAGGGGAGCAGCCGGGAGGCGAGGTCGAGCACCTGACCTGGGGCGCGGTACCCGAGCCGCAGCTCGGCGATGCGGGCGCCGTCCGGCGCGGGCAGATGGGCGAGGAGGTCCTCCCACTCGTTGCGTCCCCACGGTCCCGTGCCCTGGGCGATGTCGCCGAGCAACGTCATCGAGCCGTTGGGACAGCGACGCCCGAGCATCCGGGCCTGCATGGGCGACAGGTCCTGCGCCTCGTCCACCACGGCGTGCCCGTAGGTGCGCACCCGACCCTCGATCAGCTCGATGGCCTCGTCCACGAGCGGGCCGTCGGCCTCCGTCCAGCGCTCCGCTTTGAGCGACCGGGCGCTCTTGCGCACCAGCGAGGCCTGCTCGTGCGCGTGGAGAAGATCTCCTGCCGCTTCGGACAGACGCGTCGCCGAGCCGAGCAGCTCCCGCACCAGCGCCGGAGCGGAGACCGACGGCCACAGCACGTCGAGGGCGGCCTTGAACGACGCGGAGCCCTGCAGGCTGCGCGAGATCTCGACGTAGTCGGCAGCCACCGAGCCCGATCGCTGCGTGTAGCGGTCGTACACCGCCCGGGCCAGCAGGTCGCGAAGGGCGGTGCGGCCGGCGGCGTAGGGCACCCGCCGAGCGGCGACGGTCGATGCCAGCTGGTTCGCCTCGTCCGCCTCCACACGAACCCGGGTCGAGCGGTGGCGGACCTCGAAGCCTTCTGTGAGGAGCCGGCGGCGGTTCTGCAGGGCACGGCGCAGCACCGTCGCCAAGCGAGCGTCGCCCTTGAGCCGCTGCGTCGCGAGCTCGTCCTCCGCTCGCACCGGCGCATCCGGGACGAGGTCGGTGAGCGTGGTCTGCACCACCGCCTCCTCGCCGAGCGACGGCAGCACCTGGGCGATGTAGCGGAGGAACGTGCGGTTGGGGCCGACGACCAGCACGCCCGCCCGCGCCAGCACGTCGTTGCCGAAGAGCAGGTAGGCGGCCCGATGGAGGCCGATGGCCGTCTTCCCGCTTCCTGGGCCACCCTGCACGGTGAGGATGCCCTCGATGGGCGCTCGGATGATCTCGTCCTGCTCGGCTTGGATGGTGGCGACGATGTCGAGCATCTGACCGGTGCGGCCCCGTTCGAGCTCGGCCAGCAGCGCGTCGCGACCACGCACGTGCGGACCGTCGGCTTGCGAGGCCGCCTCTTCGGTGAAGAAGTCGTCGGCCATGCTGAGCAGCGTCCGGCCGTCGACCACGAACTGGCGCCGGCGCACGAGCCCCCGCGGGTCGGTGATTTTGGCCCGGTAGAAGGGCACGGCGATCGGTGCACGCCACTCCACGACCACCGGTTCGGCGTCCTGGTCCTCGACGTGGCGACGGCCGATGTGCCAGCACTCGCCGGCCTCTGTGTCGATGCGGCCGAAGCACAGCGCCCGGCCGTTGTCGGTGAGCTGGGTCACCCGGCGCGTGAGGGAGGCGATCAGGTCCGGGTCGTTGGGTGCCTCCTCCAGCAGCTTGGAGGTGCGGGCGTGCATGCGGTCGAGCGCGGCGTAGCCGTGGTGGATGTAGGCCTGCTCGGCCTCGAGCTCGGCGTCTGCCGACAACGTTGCCCCCCGTCCTCAGCCGGCCCGCGGCCGACTCGCCCGGCCGTCCGAGCGGGCCGAGCAAGGTACCGGCTGACCGTGTGGCCGGCAACCGCTTTCCCGGCCGCAGCTCGGCGACGGTGGGTAGCGTCCGGCGCGTGCCGCTCGACGAGTACCGGAGGATGCGCAACTTCGCCGTCACACCGGAGCCGAACGGCGGCCCAGGGGTGGACCAGCGCGACGGATCCACGGCCACGCACCCCCGCTTCGTGGTGCAGGAGCACCACGCCACCGCCCTGCACTGGGACTTCCGCCTGGAGCGGGACGCCGTGCTGGTGTCTTAGGGGCGGCTCAGGCCCGCTTCTGCTCGACCGGGCCGCCCAGCGCCTTCCACAGCTCCTGCGTGTTGGCGTAGGTCTGGTCCGGGGCCTTGGACAACGCGTCCAGGATCCAGTCGGCTGCGAACTGACCTCGCGCCGACTCCAAGAGCTGCTCCGGCCGGGCTGGGAAGACGTGCGGCTCGATCGACCGGGCCAGCTCGGCCCGTCGGTCGGCGTCGTAGTCGTCCATGACCCCGGGCTGCTGCTGCACCATGTCCGGACGGGCGTCGTCTGCCCGTCCGGCTTCGCGTGCCTCCATGCCGCCTCGCGTGTCCTTCTGCATGTCCTCGTCCATGCGGGCGGAGTGCTTGCTGGTCTGCTCCATGCCGTCTGGCCTACCCCTGCCGTCTACCGCCGGAACGCCACGGTGCGCCGCCTCGTCGAGCACGGTCACGACGACCGCCGTGGCCAGCACGCCGAGCAGTGCGCCCGCCAGCCCGTAGAGCTCGAGGCCTCCGAACCCGGCGGCCACCGTGAGGAACGGTCCGACGCGTATCGTGCGCCGTTCGATCCGGCGCTGCACGAACACCGTCTCGGCGACCTGGTAGAGCACGAAGAGGGCGGCGGTTGCAAGCCCCTTCGGCACCGACGCGGCGGCGGCGAACCCCACCAGAGGCGCAGCTCCGATGACCGTGCCGAGGATCGGAACGATGTTCCACAGCGCCACCCAGAGGCCGAGGGCGGCCGGGCCCGGCACGTCCGTGACCAGCGCAACGGCGAAGGCCGAGACCCCGGCGGCGGCGGCCATGGCCAACGAGCCGGCGGCATAGCCGAAGGCCCGCCGGTGGACGGCTCGGGCGAGCTGCTTCATCCCGGCTTGTCGAGTCGGCGGCAGCTGGCGGATGGCCCCGTCGACGAGCTTGGCGCCGTGGAGGACGAAGAAGAGGCTCAGGACGGTGACCACCAGCACCGCCAGCCCCCGGGTGGTGGCTGACCGCAACGCCTCGGCGGGAGTGCCGCCCCGAAGCCGATCGGGCACCTCCTCGGTGATCTGGCCGACCCGCTCCGACAGGCGCAGCGTGGACGCCGCCTCGCCGAAGCGCCGGGACGCCTCGATGCGCTCGGCCAACTTCGGCGCTTCGTCTTGGATCGTGGCCACCTGGCCCGTCACGTCGCTCGCCACCCGGAACCCGACGAAGCCGATCGTCAGCAGGGTCCCCAGCACGACGGCCAGGATGGCCAGCGCTCTCGGCACCCGTGCGCTCAGCCGGCCCACGGCCGGGGCGAGCACCCCGGCGATGGCGACGGCCATGGCCGCCCAGCCCAGCACCCGCTGAGCCGCCTCCAGGATGCGCAGTGCCAGCAGGGTGACGGCCACCACCGCCACCGCGGCCGCGATGGAGGTCGGTCGAACGGTGAGCCGCGCGGTCGTCGGGGCCCCCGCCATCGGCCGTACGATACCGGCGTGCCTCCGGCCGGCGACGATCAGCGGTCGATCACCCTCGACGTCCGCTCGCTCGCCGCCCTGGCCGCATCAGTGGCCGCGACCGTGGTCCTGCTCGGGCTGGCTCGGACGGTCCCGAGGACCTTGAGCACGGTGGCCGTCGCCGGCCTGCTGGCGCTGGGCTTCGATCCGGTGATCAGCGCAGTCTCCCGGCGCCTGCGGCTGCCGAGGTCCGCGGCGCTGGCGCTGGTCGTGGCGCTGTTCGGCCTCGGGCTGGCGCTCGTGGCCGTGACGCTGGTGCCGCCGGCGGTGCGTCAGGCCCGGGCGCTCGGCGAAGACCTGCCGGAGGTCATCGCCGACCTCCGGCGCCTGCCCGTGGTGGGGGACGACCTCGATCGCGCCGGTCTGCCGGAACGGGTCGAGGCGTTCATCAACGAGCTGCCCGCGCGGCTGGCGGGGGAGGACACGCCCTTGCTCGACGCCGGGCGCTCCGCCTTCGACGGCTTGCTGGCGGGCATGGTGATGTCCCTCCTGCTGCTCGGGCTGCTCCTCGACGGACCTCGTTTGCTCCGAGGGGGTCGACGCTTGGTGCCTCCCAGGCACGTGGGGAGGGCCGACCGGATCGGCCGGCTCGTCGCCCGGGTGGTGGGCAGGTACGTGGCCGGCTCGGTGGTCGTCGCGCTCATCGCCGGCCTGGCCAACCTCATCGCGGGCTTGCTGCTCGGTGTCCCGCTGGCGCCCCTGCTGGCTGTGTGGGTCTGCCTCTGGAGCCTCGTGCCGCAGATCGGCGGTGCCGCCGGCGGCGTGCCGTTCGTGGCCTTGGGCTTCACCCAGGGACCGGTGGTGGGTCTGGCCTGCGCCGCCTTCTTCATGGTCTACCTGCAGGTCGAGAACAACATCGTGTCCCCCCTGGTGGTGGGGCAGGCGGTGAAGCTCTCCCCACCGGCCACCATGGTGGCGGCCCTGATCGGCATGTCGGCGGGCGGCGTGGTGGGCGCGCTCGTGGCCATCCCGCTGCTGGGGGCGGTGAAGGCGACCTATCTCGAGCTGCGGCCGCCGACACCGGCGCTGCCGGCGCAAACGGGAGCGAGGGCGGCTACGGCTGGTCCGTGACGTGCATGGCGGCTTCCTCGGCGGACAGCGCGTCACCGTCACCGATGACCTCGGACGCCACGACGTCCTTCTCGTCGTCGAGCGCGTCCACGTCCTCGTCGCCCGGGGCCAGGAACCGTCCGGAGGACATGCCACCCATGGGCAGGTCGGCGTCCGCCTCGTCGATGTCGTCGGGGGAGACCTCGGGCTCCTCCCGGAAGAGGCGGTCGGCCACCGTCTCCTGCGAGCGCTCCTCGGCCGCAGTGATGCCGAACTCGCCGGCCCCCTGATAGTGGTCACGCGGCGGGATGAGGCCCTCGTCCTCGTTGATGGAGTCCTGCAGGGCGGGGATGCCCTCGGCCTCGAGCTCCGCGGCGTTGTCGTAGTTCGGATCGGACATGCCCCGGTCCTACCCCTTCGATGCCGTCGGGGAAAGCGCCAGGGCCGGGCTGCTGCGCCGCGCGATGGCGATCAGGCCGGCGGCGCCCAGGAGGCACACGACGCCCGGCATGGCCCAGGCGGCGCGGTAGCCCGCCTGGTCGGCGATGAAGCCCACGAGGTAACCGCCGAACGCGGCACCGAGATCGAAGCACGCGGTGAACGACCCCAGTGCCTCGCCTCGCTCCCGGTCGTCGACCCGGTCGACGGTCATCGACATCAGGGCCGGGAAGACGAGGGCGTGCGCAGTTCCGAACAGCGCGACGCCCACGTACGCCGCCGCAGGGCTGGGCACGGTGGCCAGCAGCGCCATGCCGGCGGCGCCAGAGAACAGGCCGGGCAGTGCCACCTTGGCGTTGCCGAGGCGGTCGGCCAGGCGACCGCTGATCAGGCGCACGACGAGGATCGTCATGGCAAAGGTCGCGTAGAGGCCACCTGAGGAGCCCATGCCGATCGAACGGGAGTAGAGCGGCAGGAACGACGAGATGGCGGTGTAGCCCACGGCGACCGTCAGCAGCACGAGACCGGGCCCGACGGCGGCCGGATGCACCAGCCTCCGGGTCTTGACCACCGGCTCGTCGGAGAGGTCGGCCGGCTTCGTCTCCGGCACGAACCACACGATCGAGACGGCCACCGCGCTCGCGGCCAGTGACACCAGCCAGGCCGTCGAGTACCCGCGGGCCTGGATGAGCGCTTCGCCGACTGCGGGCCCGGCGGCGAAGCCGGCGTAGAGGAAGAGGCTGAAGCGGGAGATGTAGCTGGCCCGGCTGTCGGACGGCGCCATGTCCGTCGTCACCGTCGCAGCCGCCGTGTAGAAGGAGGACCCGGCGACGCCCTGCAGCATCCGGATGGCGATGACCACGGGCAGGGACCGGGCTCCCAGCAGGGCGACCGCCGACACGCCCACCAGCACGGGGGCGCCCCGGAGGAACCACACCCGCCCGAACCGGTCCACGCGACGGCCGATGAAGGGACGGGTGAGCACGGCGGTCACGGAGAACGCACCGATGGCCAGGCCCACCGCCGCCTTCGACCCCCGCAGCTCCTCGCTGACGAACAGGGGCAGGCCCGAGAGGAACACCCCCATGGCGAGGAAGTGGAAGAACGTGGCCGCGCAGAGCACGGAGAAGGCTCGGCGCTCGGACACCCCGCCAGTAATGCACGGCGACGCGTAAAACGGCCAACCGGCGGCCTGTCTCCCGAACAGGCGTTCGCTATGCTGGCGGGATGCGCTGGACACTTGCTGACGAGGAAGGACCGCAGGCGTCCCTCTTCCCGGAGGAGGACCTGGTCGACCGCCATGTCGGCATCGGCGAGTACCGGGGCCTCGAGTTCCTGCACGTGCGCGCGAAGCGGGTCATCAACGAGGTGCCGAGCGCCAGCCACCTGCCGTTCCACTGGACCATCAACGCCTACCGGGGCTGCAGCCATGCATGCGTCTACTGCGTAAGCCCCGAGACGCCGGTGCTGACGGCGGATGGCCGTCACCGCCCGATCGCCGAGGTGGGCGTCGGTGACGAGGTCTACGGCACGGTCCGCCGAGGGAGCTATCGCCGGTTGACCCGAACGAAGGTGCTTGCTCATTGGCGCACCACCAAGGAGGCGTACCGCATCACGCTGGAGGATGGCACCGGGCTGGTGGCGAGTGGCGACCACAGGTTCCTGACCGAGCGGGGTTGGAAGTTCGTCAGCGGCACTGGGTGCGGTCCCGGGCAGCGTCCACACCTCACGACGAACAACTCGCTTCTGGGTACGGGGAGCTTCACGGCCCAGCCGGTGCAGGACGAGGGCTACCGGCGCGGCTACCTCACCGGGATGATCCTTGGCGACGGGCACATCCACCACCGCCCGTACGTCCGCTCCACCGGCCAACCGTGGACGTCCTACCAGTTCCGCCTGGCTCTGGCCGACGAAGAAGCCTTGGTCAGAACGCAACGGTTCCTGTCACTCGAGGGCTTGGAGACCGCACCGTTCCTCTTTGAGGCGGCAGCCCCCGTACGCCGGGAGGTGAGCGCGATCCGTTCGCAGTCGTCTTCCGGTGTGGCGACCGTCGAACGAGCCATCGACGTCCCTCGGGAACCTACGGCTGCCTGGCAGAAGGGCTTGCTGGCGGGAACCTTCGACGCCGAGGGCTCGTGCAGCGGCGGGATCCTGCGGGTCCACAACGGAGACCGCCAGCTGATCGACCTCATCCTTGCGGCCTTTCGTCGCTTCGGCTTCCACACCACGGTCGAAGAGCGTCCAGGAACCAACTTCCCCATCTTCAGCGTCCGCCTCCTGGGCGGACAGGCGGAACGGCTGCGCTTCTTCCACCTCGTCGATCCGGCGATCACCCGGAAGCGATCGATGGAGGGCGACGCCATAAAGAACACAGCGGCTCTGCGGATCGTGGCTGTCGAGCGGATGGGTCTGCAGATGCCGATGGTCGACATCACGACCGGAACCGGTGACTTCATCGCCGACGGCGTCGTCAGTCACAACTGCTTCGCGCGGCCGACGCACGACTACCTCGGGCTGAACATCGGGTCGGACTTCGACACGAAGCTCGTCGTGAAGGTCAACGCGGTGGAGAGGCTGCGAGCCGAGCTGAAGGCCAAGCGATGGGCGGGCGATCACATCGCCATGGGCACCAACACCGATCCCTATCAGCGGGCGGAGGGCAAGTACCACCTGACCCAGGGCATCGTGAAGGTGCTCACCGAGGCGGCCAACCCGTTCTCGATCCTGACCAAGTCGCCGCTCATCCTCCGCGACCTCGACCTCCTCCGGCGGGCCAACGACGTCACCGACGTGCGGGTGAACCTCAGCATCGGCACGCTCGACGAGGCCACGTGGAAGGCGACCGAGCCGGGCACCGCCCACCCCAGGCGCCGGGTCGAGGCAGTGAAGCGACTGGTCGACGCCGGCATCGAGTGCGGGGTGCTGATCGCGCCCATCATCCCTGGCATGTCGGATGGTGAGGAGCAGCTGACCGAGGTGGCCCGGGCCTGCGCCGACGCCGGCGCGGCATCGGTGAGCGCCATCAGCCTCTTCCTCAAGCCCGGCCTGCGCGACCACTGGATGACGTGGCTTCGGGCCGAGCGACCCGACCTCGTGGACCTGTACGAGCGCCGCTACGCCAACGGGTCACGGCTCGACAAGCGCGAGCAGCAGACGGTGTCGGACACCGTGACCCGCGTGGTGGCGGAGTCCCGTTCGGCGCGCACCAGGGCGATCCCCACCGGTGACGGTGACATGCAGCGCATCGCCGGGGAACAGCGCCTCGGCCCCGGCCGGCGGCGCCAACCGCCGAAGTCGCCACCGTCCCCGCAGCATGAGCAGGGCACCCTGCTGTAGCCGCAGCCGGCAGGCGCGATCAGTCGAAGACGACGACGATCTTGCCGAGCTTGCTGCCCGCGGCGAAGCGGTCGTAGGCGGCGGCGATGTCGTCGAAGGGGAAGGTGGCCGCGACCGGCACCACGATGTCCTCGGCTTCGAGGAGCGGCAGCACCGAGCGCTCGACGCGGCCGGCGGCGTCGGCCTTCTGCTCCAGTGGGCGCGACCGCAGGGTCGACCCGTGGATGCGGGCCCGCTTGCCCATCAGGGCCAGGAGGTTCAGCTCCGCTATGCCGCCGGCACTGACACCGATGACGCTGATGCGCCCGCCGATGTCGAGCGACGCCAGGTCGTCGGCCAGGTTCGGTGCGCCGACCAGCTCGAGCACCACGTCGAAGGGACCGTGGTCGACGAACGCCTCGGGTGGCACCACCTCTGTCCACCCCACGGCCGAGCCGAGCTCGGCGACGGCCTCACGCTGGGCTGGGTCACGCACCGTCGCAGTGACCCACGCGCCCGCTGCGGCAGCCAGCTGGATGGCCGCCGTACCCACGCCACCCGCACCCCCGTGGATGCACACCCGCTCGCCCATCTGGAGCTGGCACTGGGTGAACAGGGCGTCGTGTGCTGTCGTGAAGACCTCGGGGAACCCGCCGGCCGCGTCCCAGTCGATGCCCACCGGCACCGGCATGGCGGCGCGCTCGTGCACGACGGCCAGCTCGGCCTGCCCGCCGCCGCCCACCACGGCCATCACCGGGTCGCCCGGCTCGAAGCGGGTGGCGCCGGGCCCGGTGGCCACCACCAGGCCGGCCAGCTCGAGGCCGGGGACGTCCGTCGTCCCAGGCGGCGGCGCGTACAGGCCACGCCGCTGCAACATGTCGGCCCCGTTGAGGCCCGCGGCCCGCACGGAGACGAGCACCTCGCCGATGCCGGGTTCCGGATCCGGCCGGTCCTCCACCACGATCTGCCCGTTGACCACCGCTGCCGCTCGCATGGGCGCCAACGTAGGCGGGCCGGAATCGACGGTTGCCGCCTTCCAGCCCTACACCAGCTCGGCGACGGTCTCCGTGGTGGCCTCGACGTGATCGAACGGGACGGCTACGAACTCGGTCGCCCCCTTCTCGAAGACCTGGGCGATGGCCGCCTTCACCGTGGCCGCGTCGCCGACGATGGCCACGTCGGCCGGGCCGGCGGCACCCTCGCGATCGAGCATCGCCCGGTAGGACGGCAGGTAGCCGTAGTTGCGGAAGGCCTGGGCCGCCTTGGCCCGGGCGGCGCCGGCGTCATCGGTGACGCACACGGGCAGAGCGCACACGACCCTCGGCGCACCACGCCCGGCGGCATCGGCGGCCTGCCTGAGCAGGGGAGCGATGTGCGACCCGATCGTCTCGGGGCCGGTCATCCAGGTGACGGTGCCGGCCGTGGTGGAGCCGGCGAGGGCGAGCATCTTGGGGCCGAGGGCGGCCACCACCACCGGCACGTCGGTGCCGGGCGGCACCTGCAGCTGTCCGGCTGCCGTGACCGTTGCACCGCGCACGTTGACTGCCTCTCCCCGCAACAGCGGCAGGAGCGCGGAGAGGTACTCCTCCATGTGCCGGGCCGGCTTGTCGAACGAGTAGCCCCACATGTTCTCCACGACCACCTGATGGGACAGCCCGATGCCGAGGGTGAGGCGCCCTCCGCACGCGAACGACGTGGTGAGCGCCGACTGGGCCAGCACCATGGGGTGCCGAGGATAGGTGGGCACCACGGCTGTGCCGAGGCGGACCGACGGCACCTCCCGGCCGGCGATGGCCAGCGCCGTGAGCGCGTCGAAGCCGAAGATCTGCGGCGACCACACCGACGAGATGCCGGCCGCAGCCACTTCCTGCACCCGGGCGATGTACGCGTCCAGGTCGGCTGAGCCGTCGACCGTGCGGGTGTTCTCCACGAAGACGCCGATCTCCATCGGGCGGACCCTAGCGGGAGCCCCGGGGCCGGCTCAGGAGACGCCGCCGCCACCGACGGAGCCGCGGCGGTGGAACTGCACCTCGCACTCGTACGGGCAAACAGCGCGCGAAGTTCGTCGGGTCCGGACGGCTTGGGTACCGTTCGACCCATGACGGCCGACGAGCAGGTGGAGTACCGCATCGAACGGGACACGATGGGCGATGTTCGAGTGCCCACATCGGCTCGATGGAGGGCACAGACGCAGCGAGCGGTCGAGAACTTCCCCATCTCGGGAGTGCAGCTCGACCCGAGCTTGATCTCCGCCCTCGCCGCCATCAAGGGGGCCGTCGCCGCGGAGAACGGCCGGCGCAAGGTGCTTCCGAAGGCCAAGTCCGAGGCCATCCAGGCGGCGGCGCGGCAGGTGGTCGACGGGCAGTGGGCCGACCAGTTCCCGATCGACGTGTTCCAGACCGGCTCCGGCACCTCGTCGAACATGAACATGAACGAGGTCCTGGCGTCCCTAGCGGCGGAGACGCTCGGCGAGTCGGTGCATCCCAACGACGACGTGAACGACCCGCTGTCGTCGAACGACATGTTCCCTTCGGCCATCCACATCGCCGCGGCGCGGTCGATGCAGGAGGACCTGCTGCCTGCGCTGCGACACCTGGCGGACGGCCTGCGTCAGAAGTCGAAGCAGTTCAAGAAGGTGGTGAAGTCGGGCCGTACGCACCTCATGGACGCCGTGCCCGTCACCCTCGGCCAGGAGTTCGGCGGCTACGCCGCCCAGATCGACCAGGCCATCGAGCGCATCGAGTCCGTGATCCCGCGAGTGGGTGAGCTTCCGCTCGGCGGCAGCGCCACCGGCACCGGGCTCAACGTCCCCAAGGGCTTCGCCGCCCGGGTGATCGCCAAGCTGGCCGAAGACCTCGACCTGCCGCTCATCGAGGCTCGCGACCACTTCGCGGCCCAAGCGTCCCGCGATCCGCTGGTGGAGGCGTCGGGCCAGCTCCGGACGCTTGCGGTGGCCCTCACCAAGATCGCCAACGACCTGCGCTGGATGGGCTCTGGTCCGCGCACCGGCCTGGGCGAGATCCTGCTCCCCGACCTGCAGCCAGGCAGCTCGATCATGCCCGGCAAGGTGAACCCGGTGATCCCGGAAGCTGTGACTCAGGTGGCCGTCCAGGTCTTCGGCAACGACGCAGCAGTGGCCTTCGCCGGCTCGCAGGGCGCGTTCGAGCTCAACGTCTACCTGCCGGTGATGGCTCGCAACCTGCTCGAGTCCATCCGTCTGCTGTCGAACGTGAGTCGCGTCTTCCAGGACAAGTGCATCGACGGCATCGAGGCCAACGTCGAGCAGTGCAAGGCCTACGCCGAGTCGTCGCCCTCGATCGGAACCTCCTTGAACCCCCACATCGGCTACGAGAAGGCGGCCGAGGTCATCAAGGAGTCGACCAAGACCGGTCGCACCATTCGCGAGCTCGTGCTCGAGCGGGGATGGATGACCGACGTGGAGCTGGACAAGGCCCTCGACGTGTTCTCCCAGACCAAGGGCGGCACGAGGTAGGCGCTTGGAAGCCTGCCTCTGAGCCGGTCGGCTCAGGCCAGCGCGGGAGAGCCCTCGAACGGCCCGGGGTCCTTCGGCATGCCCAACGTGGGTCCGGTCCACCGGGTGACCTTCGCCAGGTGATCGGTGACGCGGCGCCACGTGGCCGGGTGCCAGCCTTCGGCGCTGTTCCGCACGGTGCCGTCCATGGCCAGGTGGACGATCGCCGGCAGGCGCTGCAGGCCGAGCGCCTTCACCACTTCGCGCTCGGGGTCCTGGAACACGAGCCCGTTGCGTGAGAGCGGCCCGAGGAAGCGCTCGCAGTCCCTCGCATCGGCCGTGACGAGCCACGCCACCCGCACGTCGGCCTGCTCGAAGCTCCGCATGGTCCGCTCGGCCACGGGGAGCACCCACGACGACTCGGACGTGTACGGATCGAGCCCGATGAGGAGCAGGTGGAAGGTCGTAAGCCACTGGCTCACCGTCCGTCCCTCGCCGTTTATCGGCGTGAGGAGGAGGTCGGGGGACGGATCGCTGGCCACGGCGTAGAAAGGTAGCGAGTCAGTGCCTGTGCAGGTGCAATCGCGATCGCGCCCCCGGCCGGCCGGATACCCTCGGCGCTTTCCAGGCGCCGGGGGTCGGCGACCGTCGTATCTGCGAGGGAAGGAAGGCCATGGGTCCGAATGGCGGCCTCTACAAGGCACTGCTGCTGCTGCACATCCTCGCGGTCGTGGTCGGCTTCGGCCCGCTCGTGCTCAACGGCCTCTACGGCGCCCAGGCCAAGAAGCGGCAGGGCGAGGGCGGCCTGGCCATCGGCGAGGCCAACCACTTCGTCAGCGAGGTCGCGGAGAAGCTCGTCTACGCGGTGCCCGTACTGGGCATTCTCCTGGTGCTGGTGAGCGACGGCCAGATCGAGTTCAGCGAGACCTGGATCTCGGCATCCTTCGTCCTCTACATCATCGGCATCGGGATATCGCACGGCGTGATGAGGCCGTCGTCGAAGCGCATGCTGGGTCTCTCGCGAGACCTGCTCTCCAGTGGGCCGTCCGCCGGTGGGCCGCCGCCGCAGATGGCCGAGATGGAGAAGCTGGGCAAGAAGCTGGCGGCCGGCGGCATGGTGCTCAACCTGCTGCTCGTCGTCATCATCGGCCTGATGATCTGGCAGCCCGGGAGGGGCGTCTAGCCGACCGGCTCGAAGTAGGGTCCGGTCGATGGCACACCCGATCGAGCGGCTGCGATGGGTGGCGCGGGCGGAGGGCGCCGGGCCCGGTGTGCTGGCGCGCGAGGCGGCGGTGGCGCTGGCCTCCGGCGGAGGCGATGGGGCCGGCATGGTGACCGGTTGTCGCCGCCTGGTCGACCGGCACACGATCGCCGGGCCAATCTGGTGGCTGGCGGCCAAGGTGCTGGTGGCGAACGACCCGTCGGCCGAGGCGTGGGCGGCAGCCGCCCAGCTAGAGGCGGACCCCACCAGCCAGGTCCTGGCCGCCCAGCTCGCCGACGACGTCACCGTGACGGTCATCGGCTGGCCCGAGCAGGCGTCCGAGGCGCTTCGGCGGCGAGGTGACGTCGAGGTGCTCGTGGTGGAGTGCAACGGCGATGGCCGCGCTCTTGCGCGCAGGCTCGACGCAGCGGGGGTGGAGGCGTTCGACGTGCCGGAGGCAGGTCTGGGGGCAGCAGTGCGCGAGAGCGGGCTCGTGCTGCTCGAAGCCAGTGCCCTGGGCCCCGACGGCTTCCTCGCCCAGTCGGGCTCATTGGCCGCGGCGGCCGTGGCGAGAAGTCTCGGCATCGACGTGTGGGTCGTCGCCGGCGTCGGCCGGGTGCTGCCGGCGCGGCTCTGGCAGGCCCTCGTCGAGCGCCTGGCCGACACCGACGATGCGTGGGCTCTGCCCGACGAGGTCGTGCCCCTCGAGTGGGCCACGTCCGTGGTGGGTCCCCAAGGTGTCGAGCCGGCGGCGGACGCGTGGAAGCGCGCCGACTGCCCGGTGGCCCCCGAGCTGTTGCGGTTCGCCGGCTGATGAGTCGTCGGGGCTCCATCGCCATGTCGGATGCCGAGGTGAGCGACTTCCTGCTCGGTCGCCACGTGCTCAACGTGGCCACGGTTCGGCCGAGCGGTCGGATCGACCTGGTCGCCATGTGGTACGGCTTCGTGGGCGGCGACGTCGCCTTCTGGACCTACGGGAAGTCGCAGAAGATCCGCAACCTGCTGCGCAACCCGAACCTGACGGGGCTGGTGGAGTCGGGCGAGTCCTACGCCGAGCTTCGTGGCGTCCAGCTCGTGGGTCGAGGCGTGGTGGTCGATGATCCCGAATACGTGCGTGCCGTCGGCGAGAGCGTCTACGAGCGCTACACCGGCCCGCTCACCGATGCGGCGCGGCAGAGCCTCTCGGGGATGGGTGCCAAGCGGTTCGCCGTGAGGGTCGACGTCGAGACCGTCGTGTCGTGGGACCACTCCAAGCTCGGCGGCCGCTACTAGCGGGTCCACTCGGGCGGTACGTTCGCGCCCATGGGTGACATCGTCGAGTTTCCGAGCAATGGCACGAACGGCCGGGGCCACTTCGCTCCGGCCGCCGAGGGTCCTGAGACCCGGCCCGGCATCGTGGTCATCCAGGAGTGGTGGGGCCTCGTGCCCCACATCCGCGACGTGTGCGAGCGCTTCGCCGCCGAGGGCTTCAACGCCCTCGCGCCCGACCTCTACCGCGGTGAGACCACCACCGAGCCCGACGAGGCCGGCAAGGCGATGATGGCTCTGAACCTCGACCAGGCCGGTCGGGACATGAGCGGCGCCGTCGACTTCCTGCGGGACAAGGGCAACGGTCGGGTCGGTGTCGTCGGCTTCTGCATGGGTGGCGGCCTCGCTCTGGTGCTGGCCACCCAGCGCCCCGATGCGGTGAGCGCGGTTGCGCCCTTCTACGGCCTGATCCCCTGGAAGGACGCCCAGCCCGACTACTCCAAGCTCCGGGCCGCGGTGCAGGGCCACTACGCCGCCGAGGACGGGTGGGCCAACCCCGACGCCGTCCGGTCGTTGGAGACGACGCTTCGTGACAGCGGCGTCGAGGTGGAGATGTTCATCTACCCGGGCGCCGACCATGCCTTCTTCAACGACTCCCGTCCGGAGGTCTACGACCCGGCGGCCGCCGAGCTGGCCTGGTCGCGCACCATCGAGTTCTTCCGCGCCCGGCTTGGCTGACGCCCGGGGAGGCGTCCCGGTAGAGGACGTCGCCCGCTACCCGCTGCCGGGCACCGCGGTGCCCGTCGCGGCTGCCTTCAGCGCAGACGGGAGGTGGGTCACCTACCTCCACAGCCCCGATCGATCCCTGCGGCGTGAGCTGTTCGTGATGGATGCGGAGACCGGGGAGGCCCGGTCGTTGCTCGGGCGAGCACCGTCGGAGGTGACGGAGCAGACGCTGACGCTCGACGAGAAGCTGCGCCGTGAGCGGGCCCGGGAGCTCGGGGTGGGCGTCACCTCGTACGCATGGGTGAAGGAGACCGGCTCCATCCTCGTACCGCTGGCCGGCGGGCTGTGGGTGCTCGACGATGTCACCGATGCGGAGCCGAGGCTCGTGGTCGGCGGTGAGGCGATCGATCCTCAGGTGTCACCCGATGGAACGAGGGTCGCTTTCGTCCGGGAGGCGGAGGTGTGGGTGGCACCGCTCGACGGCTCCGCCGCCCCGCAGCCGCTGACCCGCGATGCGGTTGCGAACGGCCGGACGGCCGGCCTGGCCGAGTTCGTCGCTCAGGAGGAGATGGCTCGCAGCCACGGCTTCTGGTGGTCGCAGGACAGCCGCTCGATCGCGTTCGCCGAGGTGGACGAGCGCCACATCCCCGTCTACCGCATCGTCCACCAGGGAAGCGATCAGGTGGGGGAGGGGGCCCAGGAGGACCACCGCTACCCCTTCGCCGGCGCGGACAACGCAAAGGTGCGCCTCGGCGTGATCGCCACCGACGGCGCGGTCGACGGCAGCTCCGCGCCCGAGCCGGTGTGGATGGACCTGCCCCCGCACGAGTACCTGGCCCGGGTGCACTGGCTGGCCGACGGTGCCCTGGTGGCGCAGGTGGAGGACCGGTCGCAGTGCCGTTTGGACGTGGTGCGGCTCGACCCGCGTGACGGCACGTCGACCGTGCTCTGGACCGAGACCAGCGACGTCTGGATCAACCTGCACGACTGCTTTCGTCCTCTCGACGACGGGCGTCTCCTGTGGGCCTCGGAGCGCAGCGGCTACCTGCACCTCGAGCTGCGGCGGGCGGACGGCTCGCTCGACGTCGGGCTCACGTCGGGCGACTGGCTGGTCACCGGTGTGACCGGGGTGGACGAGGACCAGGGCCTCGTCTGGTTCACCGCCACCGCCGACTCGCCACTCGAGCGCCACCTCTACGAGGTGTCGCTGGCCGGTGGCTCGGCACGCCGGGTGACCCAGGAGGAGGGCACCCACGCGGTGGTGGTGCACCCGAAGTCGGGTCGCTTCGTGGACACCTGGAGCTCGCGGTCGACCCCGCCCGCGGTGTTCCTCCGCGACCTCAGCGACGGCACCGTGCTCGCCCCGGTCTCCCCGGGGTCCGACCCCCGCTTGGCTCGGATGGCGATCGCACCACCCGAGCTGACCTCGATCGAGACCGCGGACGGCACCGAGCTCCACGTCGCTCTGTATCGACCCGATGGGGAGGGGCCCTTCCCGACCGTGGTGAGCGTCTACGGCGGGCCGCACGCCCAACGGGTCACCGACAGCTGGGCCACCACCGTGGTGATGCGCAACCAGTACCTGCGCACGCTCGGCTTCCTGGTCGTCATGGCCGACAACCGCGGCAGCGCCAACCGCGGCCTTGCCTTCGAGGGCGCCATCCGCCACGACCTCGGCCACCTGGAGGTGGAGGACCAGGCCGAGGTGATCGCCGCGCTCACCGACCGAGGCCTGATCGACCCGACTCGCGTCGGCATCTACGGCTGGAGCTACGGGGGCTACATGAGCGCCATGTGCCTGGCTCGGCGGCCCGACGTGTTCCACGTCGCCGTGGCGGGCGCACCCGTGACGCACTGGGACGGCTACGACACCCACTACACCGAGCGGTACATGGGGACCCCGCAGGACAATCCCGACGGCTACCGGAGGTCCAGCGTGATGGCGCACGTGGAGGCCATCACCGGCCGCCTCCTCCTCGTGCACGGCCTGATCGACGAGAACGTCCACTTCCGTCACACCGCTCGCCTGCTCAACGCCTTGATCCGGGCCGGGGTGCACGCCGAGCTCCTGTTGTTCCCCGACGAGCGCCACGTTCCCCGGGCCGAGGCCGACCGCATCTCCATGGAGCGTCGGATCTCCGACTTCCTGACCACGCACCTGCTGGCGCCTTAGCGGGCAGGCCGCGGGGCCCGCGCCTCCGTGCCGGACGCCCTCCCGCCGGGACGACTTGGCAGGCCGCGCCCGACCGACCGTACGATTCCGCCATGTCTGCCCGCACCCGTGACCTGCCTCGTCGCTCCTGCCTCTCCGTGCCCGGTTCGAGCGAGCGGTTCCTGCAGAAGGGCCCGAGCGTCCCCGCCGACATGACGTTCCTCGACCTCGAGGACTCCGTGGCACCGCTCGAGAAGGAGGCGGCTCGGGCCAAGGTGGTCGACGCCATCAAGAACCTCGACTGGGGTGACCGCACCCTGTGCGTGCGCGTCAACGCCTGGGACACCGAGTGGACCGTGTTCGACATCATCGAGGTGGTCGGCAACGCGGGCGAGCGGCTCGACGAGATCATGCTGCCGAAGGTGCAGTCGGCCGCCGAGGTGGTGGCCATGGACATGCTCCTCACCCAGGTCGAGAAGAAGGCCGGTCTGCCGCAGGGCCACATCGGCATCGAGGCCCAGATCGAGACGGCTCGGGGCCTGATCAACGTCGAGGAGATCTGCGCCGCGTCGTCCCGGCTCGAGACCATCATCTTCGGCCCGGCCGACTTCGCGGCGTCGATGGAGATGCCGGTGCTCACGGGCGGCGTGCAGATCCCCGACTACCCGGGTGACCACTTCCACTACGTGTTCAACAAGATCCTCATGGCCGGCCGGGCCAACGGCCTCCAGGTGATCGACGGGCCGTACCTCTACGTGCGTGATCCAGAGGGCTTCCGCGACTACTGCAAGCGCACGCGCACCCTCGGCTACGACGGCAAGTGGGCCCTGCACCCCGACCAGGTCACCATCCTCAACGAGGTGTTCTCCCCGACCCAGGAGCAGTTCGACAAGGCCCACGCCATCCTCGAGGCCTACGAGAAGGCCACGACCGAAGGCGGTGCCGGCGAGCGCAAGGGCGCGGTGATGTTCGGCGAGGAGATGATCGACGAGGCCTCCCGGAAGATGGCCAACAAGTTCGTCACCCGCGGCACGCGGGCCGGGCTGCAGCGGTCTGCCGGCTAGCCCGATCCCAGCCGCAGCCGACAGCTGGTGATCGTCGACTGCGTCATCCCTGCCCGGAACGAAGCCTCGACGGTTGCGATCGTCGTGGAAGCCGCGCTCGGCTGCGCGTTCGTCCGCGAGGTCACGGTGGTCGACGACGCCAGCTCGGACGACACGGGAGAGCAGGCGCGCCTGGCCGGCGCCAAGGTGATCCGTCGGGAGGGAAGTGGCTCGAAGGGCCGCGCCATGGAGGTCGGCGTCCGGGCAAGTGACGCAGACCTGATCCTCTTCGCAGACGCCGATCTCCTGGGCATCACCGCCGCACACCTCGACGCCATCTGCCGCCCGGTCGTCGAGGGCGATGCCGCCATGTCGCTCGGGAGCTTCGACTACGGATGGTGGAGCCGGCTGGTGCTCCGCTTCCCGCCGATCACGGGCGAGCGGATCATCCCTCGCTGGGTCTTCGAAGCCATCCCGCCGCCCTCCCGGGGCGGCTTCGCCATTGAGATCATGATCGACGAGGTCGTCTGCGCCCGCCGCCTCCCCGTTGTCGCCCGGGTGATGGTGGGCGTCACCCATCGCACGAAGCGGGACAAGTTCGGCAAGCTCGAGGGCTATCGCCGCACCCTCCGGATGTTCTGGGAGATCTGGGGGCCCCGCACGGTGTGGCGCTGGCGCACCTACGCCTACTACCTGCGCGACGTCCGCATCGAGCGCTGACCCACGCTGGCACGATGGTGGGGCGTCGGAACCGGGGAGGTTCCTTGGAACGGTTCCGGTGGGGGGAGCGTCTCAGAGCCATGAAGCTTGCACTGCGTGCCCTTGCCGCAGTCGCGGTGGTAGCAGCCGGCCTCCTGATGTTCGTGCCCATGAGGGCCACCTATCTGGGCGTCGTCCCTCACGACGGCCCGCTGCTGTTCCTTCCCGTCGAAGCGCGCTGTGGTGCCCCGGTGATGGCGCTGCTCGGTACGGACGACCCGATCTTGCCCACCGAGACGAACGCCCGCCCTCCCATGCGCCCAGCCACCCCGGACTCAGCGCCCGTGGCCTGCGGTGTTGCGGCCGGGAAACGGGTCAGCGCGAGCCTGCTCCTGCTCACAGGCGTAGCTCTCGCGAGCGCTCGCCGAGGACCCAGCGTCGGTGTCCGGAGCGTTCCCGCCATGACGCTCGGGCTCCGCGCACTTGCCGTGGCGGTGGCGGTGGCTGCCGGCCTCGTGATGTTGGTGCCGCTGGAAGCGTCGTATCGCGGCTCTAGATCCGTGGAGTACCACCCAGCACCCTTCCGCCTGACCCACGAAGCGCGTTGTGGCGCTCCGGTGATGTCGCTGCTCGGTACGGACCCGGTTGTGGCTGCCGACTCGTACTCGGCCTACCCGAATGCGGCGGCCCTGGCCTGCCATGCCCCGGCCTGGAAGCGGGTCAACACCGGCCTGCTCCTCCTTGGTCTGCTGGCGGGCGGAGCTGCGGTGACGGTTCACGGAGCACGGCGCTTCGGTGCCGACGACGCGCTCACGTCGTCCACGCCGGCCTGACGCCCGACGTCGCCACTCCGCCACTCCGCCAGTCACCCGTGCTCAGGTGGCCGCTGCGATCAGCCGGAGTCATGCGAATGGCATCCCATCCGAAGCGAGCGGGTAGGGCCGTCCACCGTGCCGGCGCCTGTGCCGGCGAGCCAAGAGGCCGAGAGGCCGCAGGCCCACGAACCGGAGGTCCACATGACTGACGTCGCATTCAAGCTGACCAAGCTGGTCGGAGAGTCTTCCGAGAGCATCGAGCAGGCCGTCCGCGTGGCCGTGGAGACGTCCGCCGAACGGGTGCGTGGTCAGACCTGGTGCCACGTCACGGACATCCGGGCCAGCCTCGGCGACTCCGGCACGGTCGATCGCTGGCAGGTCGAGGTCGAGGTGGCCTTCAAGGTCGAGGACTGACCCGGCCACGCCGCTCGCAGCGTCCGTCCGGTCCCGGCCGGTGACTTTCGCCACCGTGCTCCGTCGAACCGGTCATGCCCACCACCGATCGCGAGCCGCGAGCGCTGCTCGCGGTCGTGGTGGACGGCCACGACCTGCCACTGGGCTGCATCGAGGCCACGGCACTCGGCGACCTGGGTCTCGTCGACGGCCTCGCCCGACTCCAGCTGGCGGCCACGAGACTGGGCTGGTCGATCCGGCTGACGTGCGTAGAGCCTGAGCTCCGTGGCCTCATCGCGCTGACCGGTCTCACCGACCGCCTCGGCGTCGAACCGTGAGGAAAGAGGCTATTCCTCGATGCGGTCGGGGAGGCCGAACTCGGCGAAGAGCTCGGGGTACAAGAAGTTGTGGTGCCCGACGATGCGGCCTCCGGCCACCTCGAGCACCTGGATCCCGAAGGGCTCCCACACGCCCGGACGGGTGAGGCGGTAGTTGCCGAAGCCGGCCGTACCGTTCACCGAGATCGGCACCAGCCGCCCGCCTTTGCACTTGATGGCGTCGGGGGTGACGAACCAGTCGGCCACCTCCTGCGGGCCCTGCAGCCAGAGGTCGTACGGGGGCATGGACAGCACCACGTCGTCCCGCAGGAGCTCCACCAGCGCATCCATGTCGTAGCGCTGGAAGGCGTCGACGTAGCGCTCGAGCAGCGCCTGGTGCTCCGGGTCGACGGTGGAGTCGAGGTGCTCGCCCTGCACCGAAGCGAGCGTGGCCCGAGCCCGCTGGAGGGCGCTGTTGACAGACGCGACGCTCGTGTCGAGCAGCTCGGCCACCTCGGACGCCTGCCAGCGCAGCACCTCGCAGAGGATCAGCACGGAGCGTTGCCGCGGGGGCAGGTGCTGGAGTGCCGCCACGAACGCCAAGCGGATCGAGTCGCGCATGGCGGACACCTCGGCGGGATCACCGCCGACCGGGATGACCCGCTCGTCGGCCACCGGCTGCACGAAGGCGTGCTCTGGGCTCGGCTCACCGAGCACCACGTCGATCACCCTCGTGGACGGGCCCATCTCCATGGGGCGCGCCCGCCGCTGGGGGCTGCGCAGCATGTCGACGCAGACGTTGTTGGCGATGCGGTACAGCCACGACCGGAGGGACGAGCGCCCTTCGAAGCTGTCGATGGCCCGCCAGGCGCGCACCATCGTCTCCTGCACGGCGTCCTCCGACTCGGACCCCGACCCCAGCATCCGGTAGCAGTAGCCGGTGAGCTCGCGGCGGTGCGCCTCGAGAGCCCGCTCGAGGTCGGGCCCGGCAAGGGTCGCCGACCCGCTTGCTGGAGTGCTGGTGCTCATGGCCCGCATGGTACGCCCACGCTGTGACAGCGGGAAGGGGCGGGCGGCCCAGCGTCGTGGTCCGAGGCTCAGCCAGTAGCGGGTGCCTCGGCCTACTCTCCGACGATGCCCTCCCGCCCCGTGATCCCGCAGCTCGTGTGGCCGCTGAGCGACCGTGGGCTGGCCCAGCGGTTCATGGACCTGGCGTCGCTCGCGTTCGTGACGGGCGACGAACCACACGCCCGCCAGGCGTTCTTCGGTGACGTCGACGCCATCGACGCACTCGTGCCGGCCGAGGGTGAGGTGGAGCGGGAGCTGGTGCAGGACGGTGGCGACCGTCAGCTCCTGGTGCGGGGCGACGGCTGGCACCTCCACCTGGTGCTGGTCCGCCGGCGCCCCGAGGTGCAGGCGCTGGTGACGGCGTGCACCGCGGAGCAGGCGGACGCCGTCATCGACCACGTCAAGCGGGCCGTGCCCCCGCCCGAACGGCCTGAAGCCCAGTCGCGCCTCACCATGTGGACGGCCGGAGTCGGCGGCAGCCCGGTGCGACACCGGAGGTGGGTGGACGCGCCGAGATGGGCGGCCATCGAGCGCAACTACCCGGGCGACGTGCAGGAGGCCCTCGGCCGGTTGATGGGGATGACCACGGCGCCCGCATCCGGCGGCCGGCTGGTGCTCTGGTACGGCGTCCCTGGCACCGGGAAGACCACGGCCATCAGGGCGCTTTCCCACGAGTGGCGGGCATGGGCGGATGTCCACTTCGTGCTCGACCCCGAGGCGTTCTTCGGTGGTCCCGACTACCTGATGCACGTGGTGGCCGAGGACGACGCCTGGGAGCTGCGGCCGGCGAGCAGCACCGGCGGTCGCTGGAAGGTGCTGGTGGTGGAGGACGCCGACGAGCTGATCCGGGCCGACGCGCGCCGTGAGGCCGGCGCATCTCTCGGGCGCCTGCTCAACCTCACCGACGGCATCCTGGGCCACGGGCTCCGCGTGCTGCTGCTGATCACCACCAACGAGCCGATGCGCGGGCTGCACCCGGCCGTGGTTCGACCCGGTCGCTGCCTGGCCGACGTGCAGTTCCGGTCGTTCAGCCACAGCGAGGCCGTCGCGTGGCTGGAGGGGCAGGGCGCCGGCGCCGGCGAGAACGCCACGCTGGCCGAGCTCTACCGGGCGAGAGGCGACCTCGAGACCATCGCCAACGAGCGCCGACCCGATTCGGTGGGCAACTACCTCTAGCCGAACCGCACCGGCTCGGTGATGTAGCGCCGTGGGTGGCGCCCGTCCACGTAGCCCACGAACGGCGGGTAGATGTTGTAGCCGAGCAGCTCCTGCAGGCGCTCGGGGAGCTCGGCCACCGTCTCCCGCGGCACGGCGAGGACGTGGTTCTCCTGGGCTCGCAGCCAGCCGACGACGTACTCGAGGATGACTCCTAGCCTCGGCCGGTCGGTGGTGTTGGCACCGCCGCCGTGGAAGATGCGGCCTCGGTAGAAGATGACCGAGCCGGCCGGCATGACCGCCTGCACCACCTCGTCGTCGGGGCCGGGCCGCCGGTCGCTCCACTGGTGGCTGCCCGGTACGAGCCGTGTGGCCCCGTTCGCCTCGGTGAAGTCGTCGAGGGCCCACATGGTGTTGACGACGACCTCGGGGAAGTCGGAGGGCAGCGGATAGATGCCCTGGTCGCGATGCAGCACCTGGGCCTTCTCACCCGGACCGATCTGGATGCCGGTCGGCGCCGACAGCTGGCACGGGCCGAGCACCCGGTCGAGGACACCGAGGAGCAGCGGGTGCACCGCCGGCTCGTCGAAGGCACGGGTCTTGGCGAAGAGGGCGTAGATCCGCTGGGTCTTGAAGCCCTCGAAGTCGTTGCGGCCGAGCGGCGTGGCTCCGAGGATGTCCACCAGCGAGGCTCGCGCGGCGGCGGTGTCCGCCGGGGAGAGCAGGCCCTCGACGATGCAGTAGCCGTCGTCGTCCAGCGCCTCGACCACCTGGTCGACCGTCGCCGTCGCTGCTTCCAAGCGAGCCATCGCAGCGCCGACGGTACACCCCGACGGCCGACCAATCGACGCTGGGGCGCCTGCACCCCGGGATACCCTGCGGCCATGTCCGTCGAGATCCGCGCGCTGTCATCCGATGAGCTGCCGCAGCTCATGGACCAGCTGAGCTACGCCTTCGTCAACAACTCGCGGTTGGCCGAGCGGGGTCCGGACGACGACCCACCCATCCTCCCGGAGTGGAGCACCTGCGCCATCGTGGACGGACGGCTGGCCACCAGCTTCGCCGCCTTCCCGTTCCGCGTCCGGCTGAACGGACGGTCGACGGCCATGGCCGGCATCACCATGGTGTCGACGAACCCGGAGTTCCGCCGTCGGGGCCTGTTGCGGTCCGTGATGACCCAGGCGCTCGCCGAGGAGCGCGACCGGGGCCAGGCGATCGCCATCCTCTGGGCCAGCATGGGGGCGATCTACCAGCGGTTCGGCTTCGGATCGGCCACCACCCACGTCTCCTACGACGCCGACCGGACGCAGCTCGCGTTCAACTCGGGCGAGCGCTCGCCAGGCCGCGTGCAGCTCATGCCGCTCGCAGAGGCCCGGCCGATCCTGCAGGCGGTGTACAAGGAGTTCGCGACCCCGCGCAACCTGCTGATCCAGCGGGCCGGAGGGATGTGGGACGTCCGGCTCCGAGAGACGCCGGGACACCGCAACTACTTCGGCGTGTACTTCGACGAGGCCGACGTCCCGAGCGGGTACGTGCAGTTCCAGCTCACCACCGAGCAGGTCGACCGGGGGCCTGACCAGGTGCTTACCGTGAGCGACCTGATCGGGCTCGATGCGCAGGCGTACCGCGGCATCTGGGAGTTCCTCGCCGCGCACGACCTGGTGTACCGAGTGCGCTGGGATCGGGTGCCGGAGGACGACGCCGCCCCACTGCTCCTACAAGAGCCGCGCCAGCTGGGTCGCCGTACGCGCGACGGCGTGTGGATGCGGGTTACGGACGTCGAGTCGGCGCTGGCTCAGCGGCGCTACGGGGACTCCGGGGTGCTCACCCTCGCCGTGCGGGACGAGCTGTGCCCCTGGAACTCCGGCGTCTTCGCCATCGACGCAGGCGGGGACGAGGCGGCGGTGACGCGGGCGACTTCCAGCACCGACGCCGACCTCACCGTCGACGCCGCTTCGCTCGCCGTGCTGCTATCGGGCCACCGGTCGGCCACGCAGCTCGCTCGTGCCGGGCTCATCGACGCCACCGGGCCCGCGGCCCTGAGGATCGCCGATCGTCTCTTCGCCACCGACTACGCGCCTTGGTGCGCGGATGGCTTTTGACCACTCGAGCGACGAAGCAGAGCGGCCGCGCGCCGCTGCGGACAGCAAGCAACGGAGCACCTCAGCCGAAGGACTCCCGCCGATGGCGCCCGTGGCTGGCGTTCCCGCCGCTCGTCGCGATCCTCGTGCTCTGGAGCCTCTCCAGCCCGTTGTTCAGCGCACCGGACGAGCCGTCCCACGTCACCAAGGCGGCCGGTGCGGCGCGTGGACAGCTCATCGGCCCGGTGCGCACCGGTGAAGGGGCCGACGACCCGTGCGTGCGGGGCGTGGCCGCGCCACCGTCGGGCCCGGTGACCTGCACCCACTATCGGGTGCCGGCGATCTTCCTGCAGGGTCACCAGGTGCCCGGTTGCTACAACTTCGACCGCACCGTGACGGCGGACTGCGCCCCCCCGTACGCCGGATCGAAGGACGAGGAGCTGGTGCCGTCCACGGCGGGCAACTACCCCCCGCTGTATTACCTGGTGACCGGACTGCCCTCGCTCCTGTCCTCGTCCGTGGTGGGCGTGTACCTGATGCGGCTCATGGGTTCGCTGCTGTGCGTCGCGCTGTTGGGTCTGGCCGTCACGAGCGTCTCGAAGCTGCCTGACCGAGTGGGGGCCGCCATCGGGGTGCTCCTGGCCCTCTCACCCATGACGCTCTTCGTGTCGAGCGTGGTGAACCCGAGCGGCATGGAGATCTGTGCCGCGGTCGCCCTCTGGGCCGGCGGTCTGGAGGCCTTGAGCGTCGATGGACGGGCGCGGCGTTGGGCGCTCGTCCGGACCGCCATCGGTGCGGCGGCGCTCGCTGCCGCCCGGCCGATCTCCCCCCTGTGGGTGGTGCTGATCGGTGTGTCGCTCCTGCTCGCCGCCCGCCGGCACCAGCTGGCCGCTGCGGCCCGCTCGCAGGGCGCGGGCCTGGCGGCGCTCGCCATCGCCGCCGTGACGGGTGCCGGCGCAGTCTGGTACCTGGTGGCAGCCCCGAACGCAGGTTCCCTGGGCGCCGGGGTGCCACTCAGCCTGTCCCGTGTCGACATCCTGCGGGCGTCGCTCAGCGTGAGTCATCACCGGGCCCACCAGATGATCGGGTGGCTCGGCTGGCTCGACACCCCGGTGCCGACGGTGACGGTGGCGGTGTGGGCCGCGGCCGTCGGGCTCCTGGTGCTCGCAGCCCTGGTCTTCGGCAGCTGGAGACAGAGGCTCGGCATCGCGTGGCTCGCCGGTCTCGTGGTGCTGGTGCCGCCGTTGATCGAGAGTCAGCAGGCCCACCGCGTCGGGTTCTTCTGGCAAGGCCGGTACCTCTTGCCGTTGGCTGTCGGCCTGCCCATCGTCGCCGGCCACATCGGTCTGCCGGCGCTGCTCCGGAGAGTCGGGGCCGCCGGCGTCGTGATCCGCTTCACGCTCGTCATGGCCATAGCGGTCGGGCAGGTTGCCGCCTTCGCCGGCACGCTCGAGCGGTACAGCGTGCGCGACGGTGGGTCACTGTTCGGCCGGGTGGTGTGGTCTCCGCCCATCCTGTCCCCCGCGGCGTGCGTCGTGCTCTACGCCGCCGCGCTGCTCGCCCTCGGGTGGGCGCTGCGACCGCTGCTCACCGCCCCTGCCCCGGCGCCCTCGGCGGCCGTTCAGGCCAGACAGCGCAGCGGGCGTCCGCCGTTGTAGGCGATCATGTCGGCGAAGGCGGCACCCACGTCGATCGGGTCACCCGGCGCCGCACCGTCGAGCTCGGCGTAGGCCCGATGGAGGTTGCCGGCCAGACGCTCGGCATCGAGCAGCTGGGCGTACTCGCCGAGGTCCGCTTCCCGGGCGGCCTCCAGCGGACTGAGTCCGGCGGCCTTGGCCTGTTCGGCCGTGGCCTGCACGAACCGCAGATAGCCGGCCACGACCTCGATCTGCTCCGGCCCGCACACGCCGCCGTGCCCGGGAACGATCGTCTGGGCGCCGAACCGGCGCACCCGGTCGAGCGCGGCCAGTGCACCCGCCACTGACCCCATCAGCACGAAGGGCGTGCCGCCGTTGAACACCAGGTCACCGGTGAACAGCACCGACGCCGAGGGCAACCACACGACGGCATCGCCCACGGTGTGGGCCGGCATCCCGATGTGGTGCACCTCGGCGTGGAGCTCGTCGACGTGCAGATCGATGCGGTCCTCGAACGTGACGAACGGAGGGGACAGCTCGACGTCGCCCCATTCGATGCCGGGGAACACGGCGCTCGCGCCGCCGATGGGGGAGCGCAGCATCGCGTCCCGGCAGCGGGCATGGCCGATGATCGTGGCCTCGGGAAGCAGTGAGTTGCCGTTGGTGTGGTCACCGTGGTGGTGCGTGTTGACCAGGGTGCGGATCGGCTGAGGGCTGCGAAGGCCGATGGCGTCGAGCAAGGCCCGGGTGCGTCGCTCGGTGGAACAGGTGTCGACGGCCACGACGCCGCTGCGGCCCACCAGGAACCCGGTGTTGTTGATCCACCAGCTGCCATCCGGCTGGACGTAGGCGAAGACGCCGTCGGCCACCTCCACGACCGCAGGCGCACCGAGACCGTCGGCATGGTGGTCGTGCGTCGAGGGAGCGCCCATGGCGGTTACCGCCCGTCCCTACGGCGTCTCGGCGATGAGCTCGTCGCGCAGCTCTCGCTTCAGCACCTTGCCGGCGGGGTTGCGGGGGAGCGGCTCGGCCCGGAAGAACACGTGGGTCGGCACCTTGAAGCTGGCCAGTCGCTCGCGAACGTGGCGCTGGAGCTCTTCAGGGGTCGCCGTCTGCCCGTCCTTGAACACGATGACCGCGCCGACCTCCTCACCGAGGATGCGGTGGGCAACACCGATCACGGTGGCCTCCATGACCGCCGGGTGCTCGTACAGGGCGCCCTCCACCTCGGCGCAGTACACGTTCTCGCCACCGCGGATGATCACGTCCTTGGCCCGGTCGGCGATGGTGACGAAGCCCTCGTCGTCGATGTAGGCGAGATCGCCGGTGTGCAGCCACCCGTCGGTGAAGGTCTCCGCCGTCGCCTCCGGCTTGTTCCAGTAGCCCCGCACCACGTTCGGGCCCTTGATCCACAGCTCGCCGACCGTGCCCGGCTCCACGTCGTTGCCCTCGAGGTCGACGACCCGCAGCTCGTCCACCGGGAGCGGGAGTCCCACGCTGTGCGGCTTGCGGACGTAGTCGGCGCCGCCGTTGGCGATGGCAACCGACGAGGTCTCGGTGAGCCCATAGCCGTTGCCGGCCGACACCGATGCCGGGAAGTACTCCTTGATCTTGCGCACCAGCTCGGGCGGGGCGGGAGCGCCGCCGTAGCCGATGTTGGTGACGCTGGTGAGGTCGTGCTTCTCCAGCGCCGGCGACTCGAGCACCTCCCACACCATGCTCGGCACACCCCCGAAGCCGCTGAGCTTCTCCCGCTCGATGAGCTCGATGGCCCGCTCGGCGTTCCAGCGGTACATCATCACCAGCTTCCCGCCCATGGCCGTGTTGGAGACCATCGTCGAGTGGCACCCGGTGACGTGGAAGAGCGGGACGGAAAGGAGGCGGCCGGCCTGGGGCCGATCCTCCGGCGCAGTGATCTCCTGGCCCATCTGCACCGCGGCCCGGGCGAGCCCGTAGGCCGCGTTGGCGGTGATGGTGCAGATGTTGCGATGGGTGCCCACGGCACCCTTCGGGCGGCCGGTGGTGCCCGACGTGTAGAAGATGGTGGCGTCGTCCTCGGGCTCCACGGTGACGGAGGGCAACGACGGCATCTCCGTGCCGGAGATCAGGTCGTCGAAGCTGAGCCAGCCCTCCTGCTCGCCCCGGACGATGACGCGGGTGGAGACCTCGGTGGCACCCAGGTGCTCGTCCAGGCTGCGGGCCCGTTCCTGGTCGGCGATGAGCACCTTCGACCCAGAGTCGCTCAGGGCGTACTCGAGCTCGGAGGCGGTCCACCAGGCGTTCAGCGGCACGGCGACGGCGCCCGCCGCCGCGGTGGCCCAGAAGGAGGCGATCCACTCCGGGTAGTTCCGCATGGCGATGGCCACCCGGTCACCCTTCTGCACGCCGAAGTCGTCCACCAGCCGGTTGGCCAGCCGGGCGACGATGCCGTAGTGCTCCTCGAAGGTCCACGCGTCGTCCTCGTAGACCACGAACGTGCGGTCGCCGTACTTCCGGCTGGTCTCGAGCGTTGCGACGAGCGAGCGAGGTGCGTTCTTGAAGACCTTCGTGGGCACGCCCCGGATGGTCTCCACCGCGATCTCGAACGGGGCGCCGGGCCCGGTCAGCTGAGCAGTGGCTTCTTCGCGCGAGAGCATGGTGTTCCCCTTCGTGGTGGCGGCCTCAGGCGGCGGCGCGCTCGAGGAGGCGCCGGGCGATGACCTTGAGCGCAAGTGTTTCATCCGCACCCTCGAAGATCGAAAGCACCCGAGCGTCGAGGAAGTAGCGGGACACCGGGAACTCCTCGGCGTAGCCCATGCCGCCGTGTATCTGCAGCGCTTCCCGCGTGACCCACTCCGCCGCCCGGCAGACGTAGGCCTTGACCATCGACGCCTCCATGGCGCCCTCGCCCTTGGCCATGAGCCGACCCACCTCGTACATGAACTGGCGGGCCGACTGGATGATCACCGCCATGCGGCCGAGCTTCACCTGGGTCAGCTGGTAGTCGATGATCGCCGAGCCGAACACCACCCGGTTCTGGGCGTAGTCGAGCGCGGCCTCGTAGGCCGCCTGCATCACGCCGACGGCTCGGGCCGCGGTCTGCAGCCGGCCGTTCTCGAAGCCCTCCATCTGGAGGTAGAAGCCCCGGCCGAGCCCGGCCTCTCCGCCGATCTGGTTCTCGGCCGGCACGAACCAGGCGTCGAAGGCCACCTCGTAGGAGTGCATGCCTCGGTAGCCGATGGTGTCGATGGCCCGTCCCTCCATCTTCCCGGCCGAGGGGCGGCCGTCCGCCTCCTGGGTGAACTCGAAGCCGTGACCCTCCCCACGGGGCTTGGGCACGATGAAGAGGCTGAGACCACGGTGGCCCTTGGTCTTGTCGGGGTCGGTGCGGGCCAGGAGCATGAGCACGTCGGCCCGGGCGGCGAAGGTGCACCAGGTCTTGACCCCGTTGATGAGCCAGCCGCCCTCGGTCGGCGTGGCGGTGACCTTGATCCCGGCCACATCGGATCCGTAGTCCGGCTCGGTCACCGCGACAGCCGCCATGATCTCGCCGGTGGCCAGGCTCGGCAGCCACTTCTGCTTCTGCTCCTCGGTGCCGCCCTTCACGAGGGCACGCGTGAGGATCTCGGGGCGGGTGATGAGGGAGCCGCCGGCTCCGAGGGAGCCCCGGGACAGCTCCTCGGTGGCCACCACCATGGACAGGTACTCGCCTTCCCCGCCGGCGGCCCATCCCCCGTACTCCTCCGGCACGCTGAGGCCGAACGTGCCGAGCTCCGCCAGGCCGCCGATCAGGTCTTCCGGGATGTCGCTGTTGGTGCGGTGGATGTGCTCGGCCACCGAGCGGATCTTGTCCTCGGCGAAGCGGCGGAACGTGTCCTGCACCATCTCGAAGTCGCTGTCGAGGTGGCGGGGCCCGGCGGTGGTGGCCAGCGCGGCCACGAACTCCGGGTCGCGGTAGGCCTGCATGAAGGCCCGCGTGCCGGCGAGCGCGTCGTCGGCGATGCCCCAGTCGTCCTCGTGACCCAGGGTGCGGGTGACGAGGTCGTAGATGGCGTCGGCCACGAACGCGCACGCGATGCGACTCTCCACGTCTCCCTTGGCGCCGTAGTCGAGCACGGCGCGGGCGTTCTCCACGGCCGCGGCTGCGTGGGACAGGTCGTACGCGGCCGCCTGGTTGGCGTCCACACCGCCGTTGCCCGCGAGATGGGCCGCAGCCTGGTCGATGACGCTCTTGGCGAGCTCGACAGCTACGGCGGCGGCGGTCAGGTCAGGTGCGGCGGCCATGGTCGGAGGTTACCGACGCCTCAGCTCCTGCTCACAGTCCCGTCAGCGGCGGGCCACCACCGTCACCAGCGGCGGAAGGATCACCGAGCTGTCGCCCGGGTCCACCTCGGTCAGGTGGGTCAGGTACTCGCTCACCGGTCCGGGGCCCGCTCCGGCCGGAGCCTCGGCCCATGCGTCGACCACCTCCAGCCCCGCCGCCCGCACCATCGCCGGGAGGAACGCGCCGACGTCGGGGTGGCGGGCGTCCGGCATCGTGAAGGGCACACCGTCGATGCGACCCGCCGACGTGACCGGCTCCTGGGCGACCACCCAGCCGCCGGGCCGGACGGCTGAGCCCATCCGCCGCAGCACCAGCGTGGGATCGAGGACGTGCATGAGCACGAACCGGCAGAAGGCCAGGTCGACCTCCTCCGGGAGGGTGAGGTTCTCGGCGGCTTGTGTGAGCGCGATCACCTGGGCCTGGGCGTGCTCGGCGGCGGCTGCGGCCACGGCGTCACGAGCCTGCGGGTCGCTGTCGACGGCATAGACGCGACCGTCGCGGCCCACCAGCTCGGCCAGCGCCACGGTGACGTCACCGCCGCCGGCGCCGACGTCGACACAGCGCCAGCCCTCCTGCAGGCCCAGCCGGTCGAGGGCGGTGGCCAGCGGTCTCCGGTAGACGTCGTTGCGGAGCCCCAGCTCGTTCATCGCGGCGACGTTAGAGCCACTCGGCTAAGCATCGGGCGTGATCCCCGCAACCGATCCAGAGCTGGCCGACGACCTCGTCGCGGCGGTGCGCAAGTACGTGCAGCAGGAGGTGGTGCCGGCCGCCTCGGCCCTCGAGCACGCCGATGCTTACCCGGATGAGCTGGTGGACGGGCTGGCCGCGCTGGGGCTGTTCGGCGCCACGATCCCGCTTGAGTACGGCGGGCTGGGGCTCGACACCGTCACCTACGCCCGCATCGTCGAGGAGGTGGCCGCGGGGTGGATGTCGCTCACCGGGGTCTTCAACACCCACCTCATCGGGGCCACGTTGCTGAAGCTGCACGGGACCGAGGACCAGCGAAGGCGCTGGTTGCCGCAGATGGCGTCGGGAGAGCGCCGCGGTTGCCTGTCGTTGTCCGAACCCGATGCCGGTAGCGACACGCGGGCGTTGCGCTGCCGGGCGACGCCTGACGGCGATGAGTACGTGATCGACGGAACCAAGGCGTGGGTCACCAACGGCGAGCGAGCCGGCATCGTGGCCCTGGCGGCCAAGACGCCGGAGGGCATCACGTGCTTCATGGTGGAGAAGGAACCTGGCCACACCTCCGGCGGGATCACCGTGAGCCGGAAGATCGACAAGCTCGGGTACAAGGGCGTCGAGACGGTGGAGATGACCTACGACGCCCACCGGGTGCCGGTGACCGCGGTGCTGGGCGGGGTGGAGGCGTTGGGCCGTGGCCTCCCCCAGATACTGGGAGCCCTCGAGCTCGGACGGGTGAACATCGCCGCACGCGCGTGCGGAGTCGCACGCGCCGCCTTCGAGGCGTCGATGCGCTACGCGCAGCAGCGTCAGACGTTCGGCGTGCCCATCGCCCGCCATCAGGCCATCCAGTTCAAGCTGGCCGACATGGCCACCAAGCTGGAGGCGTCGAGGCTGCTCACGCGATCGGCGGCACAGCGCATCGACGCGGGCGAGCGGGCCGACGTCGAGGCCGGCATGGCCAAGCTGTTCGCGTCGGAGACGGCGTTCGAGGTGGCCACCGAGGCGATGCGGGTGCACGGCGGCTACGGCTACACGACCGAGCTACCGGTCGAGCGCTACTACCGGGACGCTCCGCTGATGCTGATCGGCGAGGGCACCAACGAGATCCAACGCCTCGTCATCGCCCGGGGCCTGCTCGACCGCTACGAGTCCTGAGCCTCGGCAAAGGCGCTCAGGCGGTCGCGGTCGTCGTCGTCGATGGAGAGGAAGACGATGCGGTACTCCCACGCGTCCGTGCGGTGGGCTTGCAGCACGGCCCCCAGGGCCACCACGTCGACGCCGTTCGGCAGGTGGAGGGTGACGGTCGGGTCGCAGCCGGCGGGGAAGCGCTTCTGCGTCCGCACCCGGCACCCGCCGGGGCCGACGTCGATGCTCTCTCCGGTGACGCTCGTGCGGTCGCCCGGGTCGTCGAGATCGGAGAGCACCACGGGTACTGCGGCATGGACGCGAGGCGCCGTACGGCGCTGCACCCGTTCGATGTTGTGCACGGAGAGGTCGATGGTTCCTCCTCGGCCCTCATGCGGCGTGGACGTCGCGCTCACGCGGTAGAGCGCGTCAGGAGCGAAGAAGCTGGCGACGACCTGCACGCCGTGGGCCGGCGTCTGCGGCGAGGCACCCAGGTCGATGACCACGGGATCACCCTCCGTCTGCAGCACGACACCGGTGAGGCAGTCCGGTTCGCCGTCGAGCTCGATCAGGGCAACTTGTCCAGCAATGGGCTTCCATGCGGTCTTCATGTCGATCTCGTTCCTGTCGCCTCACTCCTCACGGTAGTCACGTGGCCGCGCTCTGCAAAGTGATGAGGAGGAAATGACTCGACCGGGCCACCGTGCGCGGACCATGCGCGAGCGTTGACACCCCGTTGGCTCGCGGACCGCTCCGACCGCTCGCGCTCGAGCAACCAGGTGGGTCGGCACGGGCGCGCTAGAACCTGTTGATGCGTCCCCGGCCTGCGGTGATCCTCGCCCCGATCTTCGCCCTCACCGGGTTCTCCGCGCTCACCCTGCAAGTCGTCTGGCAGCGGGTCATCTCTCTGCACTCCGGCGTCGATCTCTCGTCGGCCACCACCGTCGTCGCTGCCTTCCTCGGAGGCCTCGGTGTGGGCAGCCTGCTGGGCGGCCGGCTCGCCGACCGACTCGGGGCACGGCGGTCTCTGCTCGCCTTCGCGGCGGCGAACGCAGCCATCGGCGTCTTCGCCTGGGTCAGCGTGTTCCTCTTCTACGACGTGTACCGGGAGCTGGCGCCGAACCTCCAGAGCACCGGTCGCTCGTTCGCCTTCAACGTCGCCGTGCTCATCGTGCCGACGACGCTCATGGGCCTCTCCCTCCCGCTCGTCGCGCGTGCGGTCACCGAGAGGATCGAGGACGCCGGCCGCCTGGTGGGACGCCTGTACGGCATCAACACGGTGGGCGCGGCCCTTGGTGCTGCTGTGGCCGGATGGTTCCTGCTCGGCAACCTCGGCTTCGTCACCTCGGTCCGCCTGTCCGGCGGGCTCAACCTGCTGGCCGCGGTTCTGGTCGGGTTGCTGTGGAGGTCGCTGGCCGAGGCGCCGAGCGGGGGTCTGGTCGACGCCGAGACCGTCCCCTCCGTTGGTGCTGTGAGCACGGCTGCTCCCACGGCTCGACGCATCTGGCCGTGGTTCGTGGCCTACTTCTTCACCGGCGCCGCAGCTCTGGGGCTGGAGCAGCTCTTCTTCCGGCTCATCGACGCGGTGATGCGCTCCAACTCGTACAGCTTCGCCCACGTGCTGACGCTGTACCTCGTGCTGTTCGGCACCGGTGCGGCAATCGGATCGAAGCTGGTGCGCCCCGGTCGGGACCCACGGCGGTGGTTCCTCGGGCTGCAGCTGGCCGTCGGCGTCTCGGCGATGGCAGCCATGGTGGCGGTGGTCAGGGTGCTCCCCAGGCTGGGCTTCGACCAGGTGTTCGAGGAGTACCTGGGTGGACCGGGGTACAACGGGGGCTTCGGCACCGACCTCTCCGCCGAGCAGTGGAGAAGGGTCGTCGCCGTCTACGTCGGGGCGCCGCTGGCCCTGATGGGCGTACCGGTGCTCTGCATGGGCGCCTCGTTCCCCTTCGTCCAGGCGCTGGTCTCGGACCGCATGGCCACGCTCGGTCGACGCACCGGCGCGCTGGTGTTCGCCAACGTCTGCGGCAACGTGCTGGGCGCGCTCGTGGTGGGCTTCGTGCTGCTCGACACCTTGGGCACGGCCGGGAGCTACCGGTTGATCGGCACCGCTCTGGGCGTGACGGGCCTGGCCGCGGCGGCCATGGCCGGGTCATCGCGGCGCCGCGCCACGGAAGCGATCGCCGTCGTCGTGGTCGTGGCCACCTTGGCCCTCTCCGTGCCGTCCAACCAGCAGCTCTGGGCGTTCCTCCACGGGGTGGAACCTCACGCCCTGGACGTGGCCGAAGGGCACAGCTGCGCCGCCGCCCTGAAGCACGAGAGGGCCTTTGGTGCGGCCTTCCTGACGATCAACGCGTCGATCCAGAACGGGCATCCCTACGACGACTTCCACGTCCTCATCGGCCTGCTCCCCACGCTCGCCCATCCCGACCCGGACCGCTCGCTCGCCATCGGGCTCGGCGTGGGCTCCACCACCTACGGCATGCTCCAGGACCCACGCGTCGGGCTGGCGCGCACCGTCGAGCTGTGCGCGCCGCAGTACGACCTCCTCCAAGTGATGGCTGATCAGGGCAGGACCGACATCGAGCTGATGCTGAAGGATCCGCGCTACGAGGCGCTGGTCGGTGATGGTCGCAAGCACCTCCTCGCCGATGGCGACCCCTACGACGTCATCACCGTGGACACCCTCCGACCGACCTCCGCCTTCAGTGGCAGCCTCTACTCGAAGGAGTTCTACGAGCTCGTCGAGAGCCGGTTGGCCGAAGGAGGGATCGTGGCGCAGTGGCTGCCGACCCCCCGGGTCGCCAACACGGTCGCGGCCGTGTTCCCCCACGTGGTGGCGTACTCGGTGGCGAGCTACAGCGGCTCGTCCTTCGCCCTGGCCAGCCGCGAGCCCCTGGTGCTCGAGCCGGCCGAGCTGGCGGCGCGCTTCGCCCGCGTCCCGGCCACATCGTTCCTCCCCGCCCAGCAGGCGTCGCTCCTCGCCTATCTGGAGTCGGCGGTGCCGGAGTGCATCGCAGATGGTTCGGTGCCCGTCGCCGAGCGAGGCGGGGACTTCAACCGCGACCTCCGTCCTCGCGACGAGTACTTCATGAACAACGGCCCGGCTGTCGGCGAGCGGTATTGCGGACGCTGACCGACCAGTTGGCCGCCCGAACGGCCCTCTCGTAACGTTCCGCCCGTGACGACCTACGACCGCCCGTTCGGCAGGTACCTGGAGGACTTCCAGGTCGGTGACATCTACAAGCACTGGCCCGGCAAGACCATCACCGAGTACGACGACCACCTGTTCTGCATGATCACCATGAACCACCATCCCGTGCACACCAACGCGTGGTTCGCGGAGCACGAGAGCGTGCACGGCAAGAACCTCGTGGTCGGCAACCTCGTGTACTCGCTCGTGCTCGGCATGAGCGTCGCCGACGTGTCCGGTGCGGCCATCGCCAACCTCGAGGTCGAGTCGCTCACGCACCAGAAGCCGACCTTCCACGGCGACACCATCTACGCCGAGACGCGCGTGCTCGACGTGAAGCCCTCGAGCTCGAAGCCCGACCGCGGCATCGTCACGGTCGAGACCAAGGGCTTCAACCAGAACGGCGACGAGGTCTGCTACTTCCGCCGCAAGGTGATGGTCTGGAAGTCCGAGGCCGCACCTCAGCGCCGGCGCCCGTACAACGAGGACATCTGGTCCTCGTGAGCGTGCGTCGCCGCCGGCTCCTGCTGGTGGCGGCGAGCGTGCCGGTGGTGGTGGTGGCCGTGCTCGGTGTCGAGGTGGAGCTGGCCCGCCGAGGCGACCGGCTGGCGGCTGCCGACCTGTCCTTTCCCGCCGAAGGACCCCGAACCGCCGTGTGGCTCGGTGACTCGACCGCCGCGGGGGTCGGTGTCACCGATGGCGACGATGCCGTGGCGTCGGTCGTGGGGCGTTCGCTCGGCCAGCGCGTCGAGATGCTGGCCGTGTCCGGCGCCACCCTGGCCGAGGTGGTGGACGAGCAGCTCCCCGCAGTGGCCGCGCTGAGGCCGGACGTGGTCTACGTGAGCGTCGGAGCGAACGACGTCACCCACCTGACGAAGGTCGGTGACTTCGAGCGTCGCTACGGGGAGCTGCTCGACGCCTTGCCGGCCGGCGTGCCGGTGCAGGTGCTGGGGGTGCCCGACATGGGCGCGCCACCCCGGCTGTTGCAGCCACTGCGGGCCATCGCCGGCTGGAGGGGTAGGCGACTCGACGGCGTGGTCCGAAGGGCTGCGGCCGAGCACGACGGGGCAACGTACGTCGACATCGCCGGCCCCACCGGCCCACCGTTCCGCCGTGACCCCGATCGGTACTTCGCCGACGACGGCTATCACCCGAGCGCCGCCGGCTACCGCCTGTGGGCGGACGCTGTGCTGGCCACCACCGCAGGCTGACCGGTGGCCGGGTGGCAGGACGACCTGCTGGCCTGGAGCGCGCGCACCCGACGTGACCTTCCGTGGCGGGACACCCGGGACCCGTGGGCCGTGCTCGTGAGCGAGCTGATGCTGCAGCAGACGCAGGTCGCCCGCGTGGTCGGGCCGTACCGGGCCTTCCTGGAGCGGTTCCCCGACCCCGCATCTTGTGCCACCTCGCCGTCCGGCGAGGTCCTGCGCATGTGGGCCGGTCTCGGCTACAACCGGCGGGCCCTCAACCTGCATCGAGCCGCCCGGCGATGCGTCGAGCGGCACGACGGCCGCTTGCCGAGCTCGCTGCCAGAGCTGCTCGCCCTCCCCGGCGTCGGCCCGTACACCGCTCGGGCGGTGCTCGCCTTCGCATACGAGGCCGACGTCGGCGTGGTGGACACCAACGCGGCGCGCGTGCACGCCCGGCTGGCGGGCGGGCGGCTGGCGCATCGAGAGGTCCAGGCCGCGGCCGACGACGCAGTGCCGCCCGGCGCAGGGTGGGCTTGGAACTCGGCCGTCCTCGACCTGGGCGCCACCGTCTGTACGAAGCGCTCACCCCGCTGTGCGGTGTGCCCGGTGACCAAGTGGTGCGCCTGGTGGCTGGGGGGCCGTCCCGACCCCGACCCGGCCACCGGCTCCGCCGGGACGTCGGGGACGCAGAGCAGCTTCCCAGGATCGGATCGCGAGGGTCGAGGCCGGCTCGTGGCTGCGCTCTGCCACGGCACCGTGAGCGACGAGCGCCTCGCTGAGGTGATGGGGTGGCCCGACCACTCCGCCCGGGCAGAGCGGGTCGCGGCCGGCCTCTTGCTCGAAGGGATGATCCACCACGATCAGGACGGGTGGCGGCTGCCATCCTGATCTCCCGGCCGAGTCCATCGACCCTCGCGGTGACGCGCGCGCCAGACTGTGCCCATGGCGGAGAGCGAGCAGCACGCAGACCGAGCCGACACCCGGGCGGCGCACCCCACCGGAGCCGAGCAGGTGGCGGGCAGCGACGACCCACAGCGCCAGGCCGAGCTGATCCTCGAGGACTCCGACGTCCGCTCGGAGGACCGGGAGGCGGCGCCGTCGTCGTTCGTCGAGCATCGGACCTCCGACGAGGCGACCGCGCCCTTGGAGGACCCGACCGCCTGAGGCCCGAGGGGGTGTCAGCCCTCGGACAGGAACGACAGGATGAGGGCGTTCACCTCGGCCGGCTTCTCCAGGTGCAGGAAGTGGCCGGCGCCCTCGACGATCTCCACCCGGGAACCCTCGGGGAGCCGGGCATCGACGCCTTCAACCAGCTCCACGCCGATGCACCCGTCCTGCATGCCGTGGAGGTACAGGGTGGGCTGGGTGTGCGGCGCTCCGATCGCCTTCTGCTGCTGCTCCAGGTCGGGGCTCTGGCGTGACCGGTCGAAGGTGGCCCGGTAGTAACCGAGCGCGGCGGTGAGGTTCGCCCCGTCGCCGAGAGCTCGGCGCACGTGCCCGAGGTCCTCCGTCGCGTCGTAGCCGGGTGACCAGTCGGCCCACAGCCGGTTGATGAACTCGAGGTCGTCGAGAGCGACGACGGCCTCGGCCAGCGGCAGCTGGAAGAACCACATGTAGAAGCTGCGCTTGATCTGGTCGTACGAGGAGAAGAGCCGGGCGCCGGGCGGCACGGAGGCGGCCACGACCCGGCGCCAGCGATGGGGCTCGTACGACGCCGCTCCCCACACCGCAGTGGCGCCCCAGTCATGGCCGATCAGCACCGCCCGCTCGTCGGCTTCGAGAGCCTCGTGCAGCGCGCAGGCGTCGGCCACGAGCGCCCCTGTCTGGTAGTGCCCGCTGGTGGCTACCGAGGTCGGCGCATACCCCCGCATGAAGGGAGCGACGGCGCGGTAGCCGGCCGCGGCCAGCTCGGGGAGCAGGTGCCGGTAGCTCCACGCTGTGTCCGGGAACCCGTGGAGGCAGAGGGCCACCGGGCCGTCGGGCGGACCGGCCGCGAGGTAGGCGAAGTCCACACCGTTGGCCGTGACCCGGCCCTCTTCCAGCCCCATGCCGGGTCAACGTAGCCCCACCCTCGCCATCAAGCGCCGGTCCACATCTGCCGATGCTCCCGCAGTGGCCCACGAACTGCTCGACGCGCTGTTGCACCACTTGGCGGATCAACAAGGGTCGGACCTCCACATCAAGGTCGGCTCGCCTCCGCGCATCCGCGTCAACGGGGCCTTGACCCGGCTGGACGAGCCCTCCCTGACGCCGGACCAGACGGCCGAGATGGCCAGCGCCATCATGCGCAACGACGTGGCTCAGCAGTTCGAGGAGCGCAACGACGTCGACTTCGCGTACTCGGTGCCCAACCTCGGACGCTTCCGGGTGAACGCCTTCCGCCAGCGGGGCACCGTCGGCATGATCTTCCGCCGGGTGCAGACCTCAGCGGCCAGCTTCGAGGAGCTCGGACTGCCCGAGGTGGTGGCCCGCCTGTCCAGCGAGCATCGCGGGCTCGTGCTCGTCACCGGTCCGACCGGTTCGGGAAAGACGACGACCCTCGCCGCCATGATCGACTACATCAACAACCATCGCGAGTGCCACATCGTGACGATCGAAGATCCGATCGAGGTGCTCCACCGCGACAAGTTCGCTGCCATCAACCAGCGCGAGATCGGCTTCGACACCAACAACTTCGCCGCCGCCATGCGCGCCGCGATGCGCCAGGATCCCGACGTGATCCTCGTCGGCGAGATGCGTGACCAGGAGACCGTGTCGGCCGCTTTGAGCGCGGCCGAGACCGGCCACCTGGTGTTCTCGACGCTGCACACCATCGACGCCACCGAGACGGTGAACCGCATCGTCGACTTCTTCCCGCCTCACCAACAGCACCAGATCCGGGTCGCCCTCGCCGGTGCGCTCAAAGGCACGATCTGCCAGCGCCTCGTGCCCACGGCCGATGGCAAGGGCCGGGTGGCTGCCCTCGAGGTGATGATCGTGAACGGACGGATCCAGAACTGCATCGTCGACTCGACCAAGGGCGGCGAGATGCACGCGATCATCGCCGACGGCGAGTACTACGGCATGCAGACCTTCGACCAGGCCCTCGTGAAGCTGTACCAGCGCGGTCTGGTCGACATGCGGGGTGCCATGACCACCGCGACGAGCCCCCACGACCTCAAGGTGATGCTCCAGCAGGCCGGCCTCGTGTCGGCGACCACTGGCCGCTGAACCCCGCCGTCCGCTTCGCGGGTGACTTCCGTCACAGGAGGGCAAGCGTCGTGCTCCACCTGGGTAACCTCATCGCCACCTAGGGGGGTGCCTCGGTGAGGGTCACATTCTGGGGCGTCAGGGGCTCGACCCCGTGCCCAAGCGAAGCGAACCGACGGTACGGGGGCAACACGGCCTGCGTCGCGCTGGAGGTGGACGGCGAGCCGCCGATCATCCTCGACCTGGGCACGGGTCTGCGGTCCTTCGGTGAGACCCAACCGACCGACGGGTCCTTTCGCGGCACGGCCCTGGTGACCCACATCCACTGGGACCACGTGCAGGGCCTGCCGTTCTTCCCGCCGGCCGATCGGCCCGGCGCCCGGCTGGACATCTACGGTCCGGTGCAGGAGAAGGGGACCCTCGGCGAGGTCTTCGGCGAGCTCATGAAGCCGCCCTACTTCCCCGTGCACTTCGAGGATCTCCGCGGCGAGATCACCTTCCACGACGTGGTCGACGAGGACTTCGCCGTCGGGGAGGCCCTCGTGAAGGTGCGCCAGGTACCGCACTGCGGGCCCACGGTCGGCTACCGCATCGACTGGCACGGACTGAGCGTCGCCTACATCAGCGACCACCAGGCGCCCCTCGGCCTCAACACCGTCGCCGGATCCGTGCTCGAGCTGTGCGAAGGCGTGGACCTGTTGATCCACGACTCGCAGTACACCCTGGCCGAGTTCGCCGAGAAGGCTTCGTGGGGTCACTGCACCGTCGACTACGCGGTGCTGGTGGCCAAGCTGGCGGGCGCCCGCCGCCTGGCCATGTTCCACCACGACCCCTCCCACGGGGACGACTTCGTCGACGCGCTGCAGAGCCAGGCCCGGTGCCTCGGTGCCATGGCCGGCGTCGAGGTGTTCGCCGCCTACGAGGGCTTGAGCCAGACCCTCCACCGCTCGTAGGGTCGCCCGGTGACCGACGACCTCGAGGCCACCAGCGCACCGACCATCGACGCGGCTCACTACCGGCGGGTGCTGGGTCACTTCTGCACCGGCATCACCATCATCACCACCGTGTCCGACTGTCAGCCAGCCGGCTTCACGTGCGTGTCGTTCACCTCCGTGTCGCTCGACCCGCCGCTCGTGGCCTTCCTCGCGCAGACCACGTCGTCGACGTTGCCGAAGATCCGGGAGTCCGGGGTGTTCTGCGTGAACGTGCTCTCCGAGACCCAGGAGACGATCTGCCGGGCGTTCGCGGCCAAGGCGGTCGACAAGTTCCAGGGCATTGGCTGGAAGCCGGGTGCGACGGGTTCGCCGGTGCTCTCCGAGGTGCTGGCATCCATCGACTGCAGGGTGGAGGCGGAACAGCCTGCAGGGGATCACATCCTCGTGCTGGGGCGGGTCGTGGAGATGAACGCCACGTACCAGGGTCAGCCACTGCTCTTCTACCGCGGCGGCTACGGCCGCTTCGAGCCCTAGCCGGTGGCGGTCATCCCCATGTCGGTCGAGCGCACGGAGATCGACGGCCTCGTGGTCATCACCATGAAGCAGATCGACGACGAACGTGGCGTCGTGCGCGAGTTCTACCGGGCCTCGTCATGGCGTGAGGTCGGCTTGCCCGACCTCGGGCCCTGGATGCAGCTCAACGTCACCGAGACGCGCCAGGGTGCCCTCCGGGGCTTGCACGGCGAAGACATGCACAAGCTGGTGTCGGTGGCGGCCGGCGAGGCGTTCGGTGCGTACGTCGACGCGCGGCCAACGTCGCCGTCCTACGGGAAGGTCGTAACGGTCCGGCTCACGCAGGGTCGTCAGGTGCTGGTACCCAAGGGCGTGTGCAACGGCTTCCAGTCCGTCACCGACACCCAGTACCTCTACTCCTTCGACAGTGAGTGGGTGCCGGGTATGGCCGGCACGGCGGTCCACCCGCTCGATGCGGCCCTCGGCATCGCGTGGCCGCTGCCGGTCGACATCGCGAACCCCGCTCAGATCTCGGTGAAGGACGCGGGTCAGCCCTCGTTCGCCGAGGCCACCCGGCCCGCCTGACGGCTCGGTTCGCGTGGAAGGGGTCGACGTCGCCAGCCTGGCGCTGCGGGTCTCCGTCGGCTTCGTGATGCTGGCCCACGGTTGGAACCACGCGTTCGGCGGTGGACGGCTCGCCGGAACGGGCCGATGGTTCGAGTCGATCGGCATCCGCCCCGGTTGGCTGAACGCCCGGCTGGCGACGTACACGGAGCTCGCCGTGGGGCCGATGTTGATCGTCGGACTGCTGACACCGCTGGCGGCGGCCGGCGTGGTGGGCACCATGGGCGTGGCCCTCGTGGCCAACCACCTCAAGAACGGCTTCTTCATCTTCCGCAAGGGTGAGGGCTACGAGTACGTGCTGGTGCTCATCGCCGCCGCCGTGGCGATCGGCGCCATCGGGGGTGGGGCAGCGAGCGTGGACAACGCACTCGGCCTGACCGACGAGCTGTCCGGGGCAGCCGTCGGCGCGCTCACCCTCGTGCTCGGTGCGGCGGGTGCGGCGCTCGTGCTGGCCCTGTTCTGGAGGCCCGACCGCCCGGCGGGCTAGGGCCTACCTCGGGTCCGTGATGCAGAAGTCGTTCCCCTCGGGGTCGTGCAGCCAGGTGCTCGACGCGAGCTCGGCGACGACCGTGGCTCCCAGGGCGCGAACCCGGTCGACCTCCGCGGGCCGGTCTGACGCGCTGACGTCGAGGTGCACCTTGTTCTTCGGCCCCGCCCGGGTGTCGGTCTTCTGGAAGCAGAGGTGCAGACCGGGGCCGTCGACCATCACGACCGGGTCGGTCTCCGGCGTCAGGCCGAGCCCGGCCAGGCGGGCGATCTCGGCCTCGTCGTAGGCCCGCACCTCGAACCCGTCGAGCACAGCCACCCAGAAGCGGGCCAGGCGAGCGGGGTGCTCGCAGTCGAAGACGATCTCAGCCAGCTTCATGGCGCCGGCACGCTCACCGTGGCCTCCGGGCGACCACGATGTCGCGATCGATGGTCCGGTCCACGCGGTGGGCGAAGCCGTCACCGGTCACGACCGAGAATCCCGCGGCTTCGAGCATCTGGATCATCTCGGCCCGAGGCAGCGCCTTCGCGTTCCACGAGAGCCCGGCGGCTCCGCCCGCCCGGAGCACCGACGTCCAAGCCGGAAGGGCGGTCGGCAGGAGCTCGGCCGGGCTCCTTCGCAGGCCGCTCTCGCTGTGGCTGCCGTGCTGCACGCCATACGGCAGGTCGACGACGATGGCGTCGACCGACGACTTCCCGAAGTGGGACACGACCGACGTGGTGTCACCCGCGACGACCACCACCTCCTGGGTGCGGCCCGCCTTGGCCGCGTCCTTGTCGGGAGCGAACGTGACGGTGGTGGACGCCCCGTGACGCCGGCTGGTGTGCTTGGCCCGCTTGTCCTTCAGCCAGGTGGTGAAGAAGTGCACGTACGCATCCACGTCCCTCGCGTCGAGGTCGACGCCGGCTGCGTCGAACCCGCACAGCGCAGCCACGTTCAGCGTCGTGCCACGGCCACACAGCGGGTCCAGCACTCGCAGCTTCCGTCCCGTGAACGCACCGCTGCCGGCGGCCGCCGCCACCGTCAGGTTGAGCAGGAGCCGCGTGAGCTGTTCGTTGGTCTTGCCGCTGTAGCGGGGGATGGTCACGAGGTCCTCGTCCCAGCGCTCGAGGCGTGCCGGTGCGACCGGTCGCAGGACGCCGCCTTCGCGCTCGAACACGGCGTAGAGCGACGAGGCGTTCGACACCACGGCGAGCGCCTCGGCATCGAGATCGCCGGAGAAGGTCACGTAGGGGACGCCGCCGAGCACCTCGACGGCCGGCACGGACAGGCGTCCACCCAGTGCCAGCGCGTCGAGCACCGCCAGCTCCGCAGCGAGGAGCGACGGAGCCGAGCCGGCGTAGACCCGGTTCGCCGCCGGCAGGACGAGCACGGCGACGTCGACCACGGCCGTCGTCAGCGACGCTTTCGCAACAGCGAGAAGACGCCGCGGGCGACGGTGTTCACCATGCTGCGGCCCTCCCGAGACTTGAGGTAGTCGACCACCGGGTTCTCGTCGGTGCCTCGCCCCCGGCCGCCGGTGCGCCGGGCCGGCGGCGGCGGCGGCTCGCTGCGGCGGCGCCGTGCCGCCGCCACCTCCTCCTCGACTGCGGCCGCCGCCTCCTCGGCCTCGGCCGAGGCGGCCATCCGCGCCGCCAGCTTCTCGCGCGCCGACTCGCGGTCGATCTCCTGCGCGTACCTCGTCCACAACGGGTCCTGTCGGGCGGCGGCGTCCATGTCGTCGACCGGCACGGCGGCCATGGACGAGGTGGGGGGCCGCAGCATCGTCCACACGACCGGTGTCGGGGCACCGCGCTCGGAAAGGATCGTGATCATCGCCTCGCCCGTGCCGAGCTGGG
>CADCTF010000117.1 GCA_902805655.1 uncultured Acidimicrobiales bacterium | reverse complement strand
GGGCCGACGCCGTGGCACCAGGACCAGGTGTACTGGCCGCTCGACACCGACCGGACGATCACGATGTGGATGCCGCTCGTCGACGTGCCCGCCGAGGTCGGCTCGATGACCTTCGTGTCCGGCAGCAGCCGGCTCGGCGACCTCGGCAACCACGACATCTCCGACTCGTCGGACGGCGCGGTGTCGGAGCTGCTGGCGGAGCGCGACCTCGCCCTGCACACCTACGGCGCCGTCCACGCCGGGGACGCCACGTTCCACGCCGGCTGGACCCTCCACCGGGCCGGCCCCAACCCGACGGACCGGACCCGTGAGGTGATGACGGTGATCTGGTACGCCGACGGCGCCCGGGTGGTCCAGCCGGAGAACGACCACCAGCGCTTCGACCTCGCCATGTGGCTGAAGGGCTCCGAGCCGGGACAGGTGGCCGACGGCCCCCGCAACCCCCGGCTGTGGCCGCCGGACCACGGCGCCTGACATCCGCCGAGCCGATGCCTGGAGGGGCCCGGGAACGGGAGGCCCGGGGATCGGACAGCGGCGCGTGTGGCGTGCACTGACCTGAGGTAGGGCCCGGGTCATGGCGATCGCTCCGACGCCGGCGGAGATCTACGACCGCGCGACGGAGGAAGGTCGGCGACGGCTCGGCATGTCGACCCTGGCGCTCGTGTCGACCGGGTTCATCGCCGGCTTCACCGTCGTCTTCGGCGTCGTCGGCCTCGGCGTCGTCCACGCCCTCGTCGAACCGGAGCTCGGTCCGGAGCTGGCGAAGCTGGCCGGAGCGCTCGCGTTCGGCATCGGACTCGTCTTCCTGGTCGTCGGGCGATCCGAGCTCTTCACCGAGAACTTCTTCGATCCCGTGGCTGCCGCCATGGATCAAGCCGGGCGCCGGGTGTGGCTCCTCGTGCCCCGGCTGTGGGCGATCATCTTCGTCCTCAACGTGGTCGGCGCCGCCGCCCTGGCCCTGGTGTTCACCGTCGAGGGCGCGCTCCCCGACGGCTCCGCCGAGGCGCTCTCCGGCATCGCCACCGAGATCGCCGACAAGGGCGCCGCCGCCACGTTCGCCCGTGCCGTCGCAGCCGGCGCGCTGATCACGCTGCTGTCGTACCTGCTCCAAGGCGTCGACTCCGTCCGCAGTCGCATCACCGTCGCCTACATGGTGGGCTTCTTCCTCGCCCTGGGACCGTTCGACCACGTCATCGTGTCCGCCGCGCACCTGCTGTTCGGCGTCTGGTTCGACGCGCCGGTCGGCTACGGGGACGTCCTCGTGAACATGGTCGTGTCCGCGCCGGGCAACCTCCTCGGCGGCGTCCTCTTCGTGACCCTGACCCACGCCGCCCAGGCCAAGGCTGAGTGACGAGGGGGCCGGACGACCCGAGCCCACGGCAGCGCCCGGGACCCTCGGCTCGTCACGGCCACGGCACTCGACCTGCGTGCAGAGCGACCGCCGCAGCGGAGCCCATCGTCACCGCCATGTCGTCCCGGCGCGACGGCGTCGCCAGATGAGGCGCTCAGGCGGCAGCGCCGTCGAACGACGTCGTGATCTCGATCGCGCCCCGCAGGCTGCGAGCCACGGGGCACCCGTCGGCGTGGGCGGCCAGCGCACGGTCGAACGCCTCCCGCTGGTCGGGTGCGACGGCCACGCCCCGGTAGGTCACGTGGATCCGCTTGATGACGAGGACCTTGCCGTCGAGCTCGATCTCACCGGTCCCGTGCCCCACCAGACCGGTGGGGTCGATCCGCCGGGCCCCGAGGGCGCCGGCGAACGTCCCGGTCAGTCAACCGGCGGCTGCGGCGACGACGTGGTCGAGCGTCGTCGCGTGCGCCGGGAACGAGTCCGGCGGCACGCCGTAGTGCTCTGCCACCGCGCCGTGGACGCCGTACAGCGTCGGCTCTGACTCCGCAGGGAGGTGGGCGGCCCGGATGGGCCCACCCCGGCGCTCGATCCTGCACTTCGAGACGTACACGACGTCGGTCATGGTCGGTCAGTACCCGTCGCAGGCAACACCATCCCCCTTCCGCCTAGTGCCGTGACCGCCAACGTTCGGGTGGTCGCGTCCACCGCTCGTGGTGCGGGGTCGCGCAGACTTCGGCGGTGGCTGAACGGGTGCGGGTTCGTGACCTGACGAACGATGAGGGTCGGAAGCTGTTGTCGATCGTGCGGCGCGGCTCGGGGTCGGTGGTGCGGTGGCGTCGAGCCCAGATCGTGTTGTGGTCTGCGCAGCGGATGGACGTGCCGGCGATCGCCCAGATCGCGTTCACCTCGGAGGACCGGGTGCGGGCGGTGATCCACAACTTCAACGACGACGGGTTCGACTCTCTGGCGCCGAAGTACGCGGGTGGGCGACCACCGACGTTCACGCTCCCGCAGCGGCGCGAGATCAAGAGGGTCGCCTTGTCCCGACCGGCCGATCACGACCTGCCGTTCTCGACGTGGTCGCTGTCGAAGCTGGCTGAGTTCCTGGTGGCTGAGGGGGTGATCGACGACATCAGCCACGAGGGCCTCCGGGTCCTGCTCCGGGAGGAAGGCGTCTCGTTTCAAGTGATCAAGACGTTCAAGGTGAGCAACGACCCCGACTTCGAGGCCAAGAAGAACCGGGTCCTCGAGCTCTACGAGATCGCCGACGGCACGACGCCGCCTGGGTTCGGGGATCCAACGGTGGTGATCTGCATGGACGAGTTCGGACCCCTCAACCTCCAGCCCCACCCGGGTCGCCAGTGGGCGCCGGTGGCGGCGGGCAAGGGTGACCCGGCTGCACCTCGCCGTCGTCGGATGCGGGCCACGTACACGCGACCACACGGGGTCCGTCACCTGCTCGCCGGCTACGACCTGTCAACCGACCGGCTCTACGGGCACGTCAAGGTCCGGAAGGGCCGCACCGAGTTCCTGGCGTTCTGCCGCTACCTGCGCTCGCTGCACCCGCCCGAGGTGCGGATCGCGATCGTGCTCGACAACTTCAGCCCCCACCTGTCCACCAAGAAGGACGCCCGAGTGGGTGAGTGGGCGGCCGCGAACAACGTCGAGCTGGCATACGTGCCGTTCTACGGGTCGTGGCTCAACCGGATCGAGGCCCAGTTCACCGCCCTCCGCTACTTCGCCCTCGACGGCACCGACCACCCCACCCACCACGAGCAGAGCCGGATGATCCGCCGCTACATCGCCTGGCGGAACCGCAACGCACACGACAAGGCACTACATGACCTTGTGAAGCGCGCAAACGTTGCCTGACACGGCACTAGCTGCACGTAGGCGATGTCGACCGCATAGCGCGAACCGTCCGTGGTGCCCTCGACGCGCGCACCGACCATTCGATCACCTTGCGACGGCAACTCCAACGGCCGGATGTCCCCTTGGTCCTCAGGTGGCCCGCCGAGCGATGTCGGAGACCTTCCCGTCGGCCCCGGTTGGCACTCTCGGGCGTGCTCCGCTGCCACGTCCATCCGACGCTCAGGTTCGT
>CADCTF010000116.1 GCA_902805655.1 uncultured Acidimicrobiales bacterium | reverse complement strand
GCGTTGACTGGGGCCAGGGCTTCCTCTACGCACTGCCGCTGCCGCCCGGTGCCTTCGCCGATCACTGCCTCTCGCCACCGACCGGCCCCGCCTGAGCCCCCATCCCGAAACGGCATACGGGCCGCGAGATGCGATGGCCGCTGGTTGTCACACGACGGCACCGGCTCCGTCGATGGCGGTATGACCACCAACCAGCAGCAGACGAGCGAGCACCCCGTCCACATCCACTTCCTCCTCGACCGCAGCGGGTCGATGGCGGCCATGGCACCCGATGTGATCGGCGGGTTCAACGGCTTCCTCCGGAACCAGCAGGCCCACCCGGGATTCGGGCGCATGACGCTGGTGCAGTTCGACTCGGGGGACCCGTTCGAGGTCCTCACCGACGGCCTGGCCCTTCCCCACGTACGGAGCCTGAGCGGGCGCACCTTCCAGCCCCGCGGTGGGACGCCGCTGTGGGACGCGGTCGGTGAGCTCATCATCCGGGCCTCGGTGCGGGCCGAGATGCGCCGGGCGATGGGGAAGCGGGCCGAGGAGACGGTCGTCGCCGTGTACACCGATGGGGAGGAGAACCAGAGCGCGCGCTTCGACGGTCACTCGATCCGCCGGCTGATCGAGGCCAAGAAGGAGCAGGGGTGGACGTTCGTCTTCCTCGGCGCGGGCCTCGATGCCTACGCCGAGGGCGGGCGCATCGGCGTGGGTGTCGGCTCGACCCAGTCGTTCGCGCCGGACGGGCACGGTGCCCGGCTGGCGTTCTCGGAGCTCGACCACCACATGAGCAACTTCCGGGCCGCCGGACCGGCCGCCCGCCAGGCGCTGAAGGGAGACTTCTTCGCCGACCACGGCAAGGTCGCCGAGGCGGACCGGCGCCGGCGGTACGAGCCGTAGGCCGCGACTACCGGCGTCGGGCGTCGCGTCCGATCAGCAGGACGGCCACGACGATGAGGCCTGCGCCGGCGAGCACGCCCGGCGTCGGCCGTTCGTCCTGCACGACCCAGTCCACGACGAACGCGGTGGTGAGCTGGGCGGCGAGCATGCCCAGGGTCGCCCGCAGCACGCCGAGGGCGCCCGATGCGATGGCGAGGGACAGCACGATGCCGACGCCCAGGAAGCCCCCGACGTAGAGCCACGGCTCGGCCGGCCAGGCCGGGGCGTCGAGGCGCCCGGCGGCGGCCTGCCCGGCGACGATCACGCCCAGCACCGTGATGCCCAGGGTGACGTTGACGGCGGTGGGGGCGAACGGGTCGCCGACGGCGGTGGCGATCCGCCCGTTGAAGGCGGACTGGAACGCGGAGACGGCGCCGGCTGACACGACCAGGAGGACGAGGGCAGGCGCCACCTCCCCGACCGGACGCCCCAGCTGGGACACCACGACGGCGACGATGGCCAGCACCGCGGCCTGCACCCGAACCGGGGCGACCGGACGCACGCCGCCCGAACCCACGCCCAGACGGTCGACCACGAGCCCGGTCGTGATCTGCCCGCCGAAGAAGGCGACGGAGAAGATGGCGACGCCGATGGTCTCCACCGCGACGGCCCCGGCCAGCACGACGAGCACCCCGCCGAGGCCGGCGGTGAACGTCCAGCGGGGGACGGGCCAGGTGCGAAACGCGAGCAGCCGCCGCCGGGTCTGCGGCCGGAGCGCGAGCATTACGAGCACGCCGGTGAAGGCGGCGCCGAAGTTGACGAGGGCGGCGAGGGTGGAGCTGCCCACCCGCTCCCCGAGGACGGCGTTGATCTTGGGCTGGATCCCGCCGAGCACCCCGGCCACGAGGGCGATCGCCGTGATCGGGGCGGTGGATCGGTGGACCTGTGCCGGCTCCGGCGGCGCCGCCTCCCGCCTCACGCCTCGTCAGCCCGCCACAGGCAGGTGGCGCCGGAGATGACGCCCCGTGAGCGACTGCTCGGCCTCGACCAGCCGGCCGGGCGGACCCTCGAACACGATCCGCCCGCCGTCGTGGCCGGCCCCGGGACCGAGGTCGATCACCCAGTCGGCGCGAGCGACGACGTCGAGGTCGTGCTCGATCACGATGACGGTGCGGCCCTGGTCGACCAACCGGTCGAGGACCTCGACCAGGTGGTCCACGTCGGCCATGTGGAGGCCGGAGGTGGGCTCGTCGAGCACGAAGACCTCGGTCGCCCCGACCATCTCGATGGCCAGCTTGAGCCGCTGACGCTCGCCGCCCGACAGCGTGGTCAGCGGCTGGCCGAGGGTGAGGTAGCCGAGGCCCACGTCGTTCAGGCTGGTGAGCATGGTCCGCACCGGGCGCTCGGTGAAGAACTCGAGCGCGGTGGCCACCGACATGCGCAGCACCTCGCTGATGTTCTTGCCCCGCAGCTGGTGCCGGAGCACCGCGGGCGTGAAGCGCCGGCCCTCGCACGCCTCGCACACGGTGGCCACGCCGGCCATGAAGGCGAGGTCGGTGTAGATCAGCCCGATGCCCTTGCAGTCGGGGCACGCGCCCTCGGAGTTGGCCGAGAACAGCGCGGCCTTCACTCCGTTGGCCTTGGCGAACGCGGTGCGGATCGGGTCGAGCAGGCCCGTGTAGGTCGCCGGGTTCGAGCGGCGGGACCCGCGGATCGGCGTCTGGTCGAGCACCGTCACCTCGGGGTTCCCCGGTGCCAGGCACCCGTGGATCAGTGAGCTCTTCCCCGAGCCGGCCACCCCCGTCACCACGGTGAGCACACCCCGAGGGATGTCGACGGAGACGTCCTGCAGGTTGTGCAGGTTGGCGCCCTTGATGCTGATCTGACCCTTGGCCGGGCGGCACTTGCCCTTGACGGGCTGCCGCCGACCGAGGTGGCGGCCGGTTGCGGTGCCCGAGGTGCGGAGGCCGTCCACGTTCCCCTCGTAGACGACCGTGCCGCCTGCGGTGCCTGCGCCGGGGCCCATGTCGACCACGTGGTCGGCCATGGCGATGACCTCGGGTTCGTGCTCGACCACGAGCACGGTGTTGCCCTTGTCCCGCAAGCGGATCAGCAGCTCGTTCATCCGCTGCACGTCGTGCGGGTGCAGGCCCACGGTGGGCTCGTCGAACACGTAGGTGATGTCGGTCAGGCTGGAACCCAGGTGGCGCACCATCTTCACCCGCTGGGCCTCACCACCCGACAGCGTGCCCGACTCCCGGTTGAGGCTCAGGTAGCCGAGGCCCATCTCCACCAGGTTGTCGAGCGTCGCCCGGAGCATTGCGAGCATGGGGGCGACGGAAGGGTCGTCGATGCCGGCGACGAAGGCGGCCAGGTCGCGCACCTCCATGGCCGAGCACTCGGCGATGGAACGGCCGTCGACGGTCGCACTGCGGGCGGCGGCGTTGAGCCTGGTACCGCCGCACTCACCACAGGCGGCGAAGGAGGCGACCCGTTCGACCGCGGCCCGCACGTGGGGCTGCATGGAGTCGAGGTCCTTGCTCAGGTTGAGCCGCCGGAACTTCACGACGAGTCCCTCGTAGGTCATGTTGTAGGTGCCGGACTTGACCTTCCGCTCCGTGCCGTTGAGGAACAGGTCCCACTCGGCCTGGTCGTAGTCCCGAAGCTTCTTGTCCGGGTCGAAGAACCCTGAGCCGGCGAAGATCTGCCAGTACCAACCACCGACGTTGAAGTTGGGGAGCACGATGGCTCCCTCGTTCAGCGACCGGTCGCGGTCGACCATGGCATCGACGTCGATGGTGGACACCCGGCCGAGGCCCTCGCACGTGAGGCACATGCCCTGGGGGTCGTTGAACGAGAACGCGCTCGACGAGCCGATCGCGGGAGTGCCCAGCCGGCTGAACACCATCCGCAGCATCGAGTAGGCGTCGGTGGCCGTGCCGACCGTCGAGCGGGAGTTCGCACCCATGCGCTCCTGGTCGACGATGATCGCCGCAGAGAGGTTCCGCAACGAGTCGACGTCGGGCCGGGGCTGGCTCGGCATCATCGACTGGACGAAGGCGGTGTACGTCTCGTTGATGAGCCGCTGCGACTCGGCGGCGATGGTGCCGAACACCAGGGACGACTTGCCCGAGCCGGAGACGCCCGTGAAGACGGTGAGCTGCCGCTTGGGGATGTCCACCGACACCTCGCGCAGGTTGTTCTCCCGCGCGCCCCGTACCTCGATGAAGTCGTGGCCCGCGCTCATCGGCTGAGCCTCTGGTAGGCCCGCACGGCAAGGGGCAGGCTGACCACGGTGATGGCCAGCGGCCAGACGACCGCCATCAGCACGGCGTTCTCCGCCAGCCAGCCGGAAGCCTCGACGCCCGGGTTGCCGAAGAGCTGCCGGGTGGCGGTGATGGTGGATGACAGCGGGTTCCAGGCGGCGACCGTGCCCAGCCAGCCGGGCATGAGCTCGGGGGCCACGAACGCGTTGGAGAGCATCGTCACGGGATACAGCAGAGCAAAGATCGAGTTCGCCATCTCGGCGCTCGTGGCCTTGAGCCCGAGGATGATGCCGATCCACAGGAATGCGAAGCGAAGAAGGAGCAGGATCCCGACGGCCGCGAGGGCGTCACCGAGGCTGCTCCGCCAACGCCAGCCGATGGCCAGCCCGCACCCGATCATCAGGACCAGGCTGAGCGCCGAGTAGACGAGGTTGGCCAGGCTCCGACCCACCACCACGGCCGAAGGGGCGAGTGGCATCGACCGGAAGCGGTCGGTGACCCCCCTGGCCGAGTCGGCTTGCACGGAGGCGATGGTCTCGCCGATGCCGAAGGCCATCGTCTGGGCGAACATCCCCGGCATGAGGAACTCCCGGTAGCTCCCCCCGCCGGGCACGACGATGCCGCTGCCCAGCACGTAGGCGAAGAGCAGGACGAACATCACCGGGAAGAGCAGGCCCCAGGCGATGAGCTGAGGCTCCCGGACCCAGTGGGTCAGATCGCGATGGGCCACGAGCAGCCCGTCCCGCAACGCCCACCGCAGCCGGTCGAGGGCTTCCGTCGGGGCCGGAGGCGTGGTGAGGGAGATGGCCGCGCCCATCAGGCCGCCACCTCCTCGCGAGCGTCGTCGGTGGCTCGGCCGGTGAGCCGCAGGAACACGTCGTCCAGCGTGGGCCGCCGCAATCCGATGTCCGCCACCGCGATCCGCTCCTCACCGAGCGAGCGCACCACCTCGGTCAGAGCCGCGACCCGCTGCGACACCGGGGCGCTCAAGCGGAGGACGTCGTGGTCCACCTCGGGCACGGTGCCGGCGACGCGGCGACGCCCGCCGCTCCATGGCGTTGCTGTGGGGCACCGACGAGCCGTCGAAGCGCGGGCCGAAGCAGGGGCTCAGCGCGGGTCAGATCGCCGCCGCGGCCATCGACCTGGCCGACGCCGAAGGCCTGCAGAACCTGTCCATGCGCAAGGTCGCCGAACGCCTCGGCAAGAGCGCCATGGCCCTCTACACCTACGTGCCGAGCAAGGCCGAGCTGCTCGACCTCATGGTCGACACCGTGCTCGGCGAGCTGCCGACGGAGTACCCGCGTGACGATGGATGGCGTCCTGCGGTCGAAGCCTCCGCCCGTGCGGGGTGGGCCTTCTACGAACGCCACCCCTGGGTGCTGCAGGTGGCCGGCGCCCGCGCTGCGCTCGGTCCGCACGAGTTCGACGCCTACGAAGCCCAGCTGCGGCTCTTCGACGGCCTGGGACTGCGGAGCGCGGACGTCATGCGCCTCGTGGCCGTGGTCGGCGGCTTCGTTCGGGGGGCGGCCAAGGCGGTGTCCGATGCCCGCACCGCGGAGCAGATCACCGGCCTCAGCGACGACGAGTGGTGGAGCGCCCGGGCTCCGCTGCTCGACGACCTCAGCGGCGATGTCTGGGCCGAGCGCTATCCCACGATCACCAGGCTCGAGGCGGACCACGCCTTCGACCAGCTCGATCGGCCCGACGACACGACCCCGTACATGGAGCGGGAGGAGCTCGACACCTTCGAGCTGGGCCTGCGGCTGCTGCTCGACGGCATCGAGGTCTTCATCTCGACGAACGCGACCGTCACGTAGGAGGAGGGTCGGCCAGCCACGCCATCAGGCGGCCCTTCGACCAGCAGCGCCCGATGGCCTCGGCGTGCAGGGCCGACCCGTCCAGCAAGGCCAGCCCGAGGATGCTGTGGCCCGAGGCGCGCCGATCGCCGAGGGTCGGCATCGCAGGCGCAACTCCGACCCCCTCGGCTGACACCCACGCCACGGCGCGACCGGCCGCCGCTTCGTCGAGGCGGCGCAGGAAGCGCAGGCGGCTCTCGAGCGAGAAGCGGGACAGCGCCCACGTCGTGATGACGATCGGCAGGGCGTCCTCCGGCACGCAGGCGAAGGCGTCGGGCAGCACCTCGACGGCGTCACCTCGCAGCAGCCGCGGAGGCGCGGTCGCGGCGAGCGCCATCTCCGCTTCGAGCCTCGCAGCCTGCTCCGGCTGATCCGGCCACAGGCACGCACGCAGCCATCGCGCGTCGTCCGGGTCGGTCACGTCGGCCGGATCGGGGTCGACGCCGATCCGGGCGATCACCTCCGGCATGGGTCGCGTCGGGAGGGGCCGGCCGCCCACGACCGAGCACGTCAGCTGCACCGCGGACGTCGGGTCGCCCAGCGACTGCCCGTTGCTGTAGGTGATGCCGACGCGATCGACGGTGAGGTCGAGCCCAGCCGCGCAACCCACGTCGATCAGCCCGACCGTGTCCGCGCGCACGCGCCGCGCCGCCTCGACGATGGCCGGGTACAGGACGGCGCGGCTCCCGGTCTCGCTGCGCTGCGGCTGGCGACGCACGGCGATGGCCACGACCGCGTCGGTCATCTGCACCAGCGCCTCGACCGCCGCGTTCGCAGCCGCAGGCCCGTCCGCCGCGGCGTACGCGGCGGCTAGGGCGGGGGCGCGTCCGGCGAGCGCGAGGTCGTGCAGAGCGGCGAGGATCACGAGGGGGTGCCGCTTGCGGGCCGGGGCCGCCTCGAGGGCCCGCAGCGCCTCGTCGGACTCACTCAGGGCGACGGCGACGCGCTCGTACAGCGGTGATGCCCCTGCGACTTCGACCTCGCCGAAGCGCCGGTAGACCTCAGCCAGCGTGCGGGTCTTAGCGACGGGCATGGCGGTGAGCACCGAGGAGGGGGAGCCGCATTCGCCGGACGCTAGGAGACGGTTCTTACGCTGTCGGCGTGCCGAAGCTGCAGCTGCTCCCTGCCGTCGACGTCGCCGACGGCCTCGCCGTCCGCCTGGTGCAGGGGCAGGCCGGTGGCGAGGCGTCCTACGGCGACCCGCTGGAGGCAGCCTTGGCGTGGCAGCGCGACGGTGCGGAGTGGGTGCACCTGGTCGACCTGGACGCCGCGTTCGGCCGCGGTTCGAACCGGGGTCTGCTGGCGCGGGTCGTCGGCGAGCTCGACGTCGACGTGCAGCTCTCGGGCGGCATCCGCGACGACGAGTCGCTCGCCGCGGCGCTGGCCACCGGCTGCCGGCGGGTGAACCTGAGCACCGCGGCACTGGTGTCGCCGCAGTGGTGCGCGCGGGCCATCGCCGAGCACGGTGACCGCATCGCCGTCGGCCTCGATGTGCGAGGCACCCGGCTGGCCGCCCGAGGCGGGGTCGAGGAGGGCGGCGAGCTGTACGAGACGTTGGCGCGACTCGATGCCGAAGGCTGCGTCCGGTACGTGGTCACCGACGTCGCCAGGGACGGCACCCTCGGAGGCCCGAACCTCGAGCTGCTGCGGAAGGTGTGCGCGGCCACGCCCCGACCGGTGGTCGCGTCCGGCGGCGTGAGCTCGCTGGACGACGTCCGGGCGCTCGCTGGGCTGGTCGACGCCGGCATCGAGGGCGCCATCGTCGGCCAGGCGCTGTACGTCGGGGCGTTCACGCTGCCCGATGCGCTGGCGGCCACGAGCGAGGGATAAGGCTTGACGAATATTAGGATGCGCTGATACAACCTCTGTTGTGCATGCGTTCGATGTGCTCGGCGACCCGGTGCGCCGCCGGATCCTGGAGCTCCTGGCCGACGGCGAGCAGCCGGCGGGTGCCGTGACGGAGGTGGTGCGCGACGAGTTCGGCATCTCCCAGCCGGCCGTCTCCCAGCACCTGAAGGTGCTCCGGGAGCACGGCTTCACCACCGTGCGGCCGGATGGGGCTCGCCGCCTCTACTCCGTGCCTCCTGACGCGCTGAGCGAGGTCGACGAGTGGATCGAGCGCTTCCGCCGCACCTGGACACCGCGTCTCGACGCGCTGGCCACCGAGGTGGCCCGCGGCAAGCGGGCCCGACGAACAACGACAAAGGACACCAAGACATGATCGAAGTCGACCACCAGATCAGCGCCGTGCGCCGCAGTGTGGGCACCACCACCCTCGATGCGGGCGAGGCCCGGGTCATCAGCGTGAGCCAGACCTACGACACCGACGTGCGCGACCTCTGGGACGCCTGCACCACCGCCGAGCGGATCTCCCGGTGGGCGATGCCGGTCACCGGGGACCTGCGGGTCGGGGGCCGCTACCAGCTGGAGGGCAACGCCGGGGGTGAGGTGCAGTCGTGCGAGCCGCCGACGACGTTCTCCGCCACCTGGGAGTACGGCGACGAAGTCAGCTGGATCACCGTGCGGCTCACCGAGGAGGGGCCGGAGTGCACCCGCTTCCAGCTCGAGCACGTGGCGCACGTCAACGACGAGCTGTGGGCCCAGTTCGGCCCCGGCGCGGTCGGTGTGGGATGGGACTCTCTGCTCCTGGGCCTGTCCCTGCACATCGCCGGCGCACCGGCGATGGACCCTGCGGAGGCGGCGGCGTGGGCGGCGTCCGAGGAAGGCCGGCAGTTCATGACGCAGAGCAGCGACCGTTGGTACGAGGCGGCGGTGGCCGGTGGCGACGACCCGGAGGCGGCGAGGGCGGCCGCCGACCGCACGACCGAGGCGTACACCGCTGTGCCCGAGGAGGCCTGAGGCCGCCTTCAACCGGCAGTCGGGGCCTTCGGTGAAGAAGGCCCGGCGCGCCGTCGAAGCGCCCATCGTCGCTGGCAGTATCAGCCGGTGATGGGACGACGGCCGAGCGGCGGCCTGGTCGCGGTCGACTACCTGCTCGTGGCGCTCTTCGCGCTGGCGGCCCTGAGCGTGTGGGTCATCGCGCTCACCCAGAGCGCAGGCCCTTACGGCGCCGCCGCCTGGCCGGCGCTGCTGGCGCTCGCGTTGGCGTTCCCGCTCCTCGTCGGCCGGCTCGTCGCCACGGCCATGGGGCGGCGCGCATCCGGCCGGTCGGGCGCCGCCGCGCTGGCCGCGGCGGGGATGCTGCTTGCCGGTCTCGGCGCCATCCCGGCCCTCGGTCGGGTGGCCGAACGCCGCGCCGACCACCAGGAGAACCGGATGATCGACCTGCTGGCCGAGCGCTCGGCGTCGTGCTCCCGTGCTGCGGCGGCCGAGATCCCCGACGAGGTCGAGATGAACCCCGGTGTGGCCATCCGGCCCCGGTTGACGCAGCTCGTGGTTCGGTGCGTCGAGGACCTGTCGAGCGACTGGTCGATCCAGTGCGACGTCAGCGGCTGCCAGGCCACCCCGCCGTCCGTGACCGAGCGGGAGATCCTCCTGGTCGACCTGCGCGGGTTCATGGACGACGCGCTCCGCGCCGCTGGCGTAGGGCCGTGGAACCGCCGGCCGCAGCCGGGCGACGTCATCCCTCCGCCGCCTTGGGTCCGCCGGGCTTCCTAAACCAATCGGTTGACAACGCAGCCCGGCTCGCGTACGGTGTTCTTATCAACCAATCGGTTGACTAACGGAAGGGAACCTGGTTGTGGCTGCAGCTGACCCGCTCTCCCAGGTGTTCTCGGCCCTCGCCGACCCCACCCGGCGGGACATGGTGGCGCGACTCGCCGTCGCAGACTCGACGCTCAACGAGCTGGCCGAGCGCTACGAGGTGAGCCTCCAGGCCGTCTCCAAGCACCTCCGGGTGCTGGAGGACGCAGGCCTCGTCAGCCGCACCCGTGAGGCCCAGCGCCGCCCCGTGCACCTCGAAGCGGAGGTCTTCGACCTGATGACCAAGTGGATCGAGCGCTACCGCCGCCAGGCCGAAGAGCGCTACCGCCGCCTCGACGACGTCCTCCGGTCGATGCCGGACGACGAAGCCAGACCCCGTCCGCCCCGTCAACCCCCTCAGACAGGAGAAGTTCAGTGACCATGACCACCACCCACGAGACCGAGATCACCGTCGACCCCAAGGTTCCCCTCGTCCACATCGTTCGGGAGTTCGACGCCCCGCCGGCGAAGGTCTTCCGGGCCCATGCCGACCCCGAGCTGTTCGCCCAGTGGATCGGCCCCCACGGCGTCGAGATGCACATGGACCACTACGACTGCCGCACGGGAGGCGCGTACCGCTACGTCCACGTGACGGACCGCGGTGAGTTCGGCTTCCACGGGTCGTTCCACGACGTGCGACCCGGCGAGCTCATCGTGCAGACCTTCACCTTCGAGGGCATGCCCGACGGCGTGGTGCTCGAGAAGCTCATCTTCGAAGACCTTGGCGCCGGACGCACCCGCCTGGTGGCGACCTCGCTCTGCGACTCCTTCGAGGACCGTGACGCCTTCGTGGCCAGCGGCATGGACGTCGGCGTCCGCGAGGGCTACGAGCGGCTGGACTCGATCCTGGCTCGCGACTAGCCCGTGGGCCACAGCGGGTGCCCCCGCACGGCCAGCACCTGGAAGTGCGACGGCGTGGGCAGCGGGTTGCGGTGCAGGGTCATCCCGGCCTTCACCATGACCCGCTGCGACGCCAGGTCGTCGTAGTCCGTCGCCGAGCGAGCCGACGAGCACCCTGACTCCAGGTGCACCAGCGCCAGTTGCGGCGGAGTGAGCGCTCACTCACTACCCTGGCCAGTCTCATGCCCCTCGCCCGGTCGGAACCCCGTGTGGAGAAGCACCGGGCCGCCGCCCTTCCCCCCGAGCAACGGCGCGCAGCCATAGCGGCTGCCACCCTGCCGCTCTTGGTCCACCAAGGGCCGAACGTGACCACACGCCAGATCGCGGAGGCCTCCGGCATCGCCGAGGGGACGATCTTCCGCGTCTTCCGCGACAAGGACGCGGTGATCGAGGCCGCCCTCGAGCTGGCCTTCGACACCGAGCCGACCGAGCGGGCCATCGCCGAGATCGACCGGAGCCTCCCATTCGAGCGGCAGCTGGCCATCGCGGTCGAGATCATGCAGCGCCGCCACGCCGACATCTGGCGCCTGGTGTCGTCCCTGGGCGGGCCGGCGGCGCTCGGCGCCAAGGGGCCCACTCCGCCCGCCGACCTCCTGGCCCTGGCTGCGCTGTTCAAGCCGGAGCGTGCTCGGCTCCGCACCGACCCGGCCACTGCGGCCAAGCAGCTGCGGGCCCTCACCTTGGCCGTGAGCCATCCCGCTCTCTACGCCGACGAGCCGATGTCGCCTCGTGAGGTCGTCTCCCTGCTGCTGGACGGGATCCGTCGCCGGCCCGCTCTGGCAGCGACCCGTCCCAAGGCGGCGAAGCCGTGCTGATCCGCCTCCTCCGCCGGCACCTGGCGCGCTACCGGGCCCTCATCGGCATCGTGCTGGCCCTGCAGCTGGTGCAGGCGATCGCCTCGCTCTACCTGCCGACGCTCAACGCCGACATCATCGACCAGGGCGTGATGACGGGGGACCAGTCCACCATCTGGCGCATCGGCGGCCTGATGCTGCTCGTCACGCTGGTGCAGATGGCCTTCTCCATCGGCGCCGTCTACTTCGGCTCCCGGGTGGCGATGGGCTTCGGGCGCGACGTCCGCAGTGGGCTGTTCCACCGGGTCACCGCCTTCTCCGCCCAGGAGGTCAGCATCTTCGGGGCGCCGTCGCTCATCACCCGCATCACCAACGACGTGCAGCAGGTGCAGATGCTCGTGGCCATGACCTGCACCATGGCCATCGCCGCCCCGATCACGGTGGTGGGCGGTGTGCTGATGGCCGTGCGGCAGGACGCAGGTCTGTCGTGGCTGCTGGCCGTCGCCCTTCCCGTGCTCGGCATCGGCCTCGGCCTGGTGGTGTCACGAATGACGCCGTTGTTCCGGCTGATGCAGGAGCGCATCGACAACGTCAACCGGGTGCTGCGTGAGCAGATCACCGGCATGCGGGTGGTGCGGGCCTTCGTCCGTGAGCCCCAGGAGGTCGTCCGCTTCGAGCAGGTCAACGAGGACCTCACGTCCACGTCGTTGTCGGCCGGCCGGCTGATGGCCCTCATGTTCCCGATCGTGATGCTCGTGATCAACGGGTCGAGCGTGGCCGTCGTGTGGTTCGGCGCCGGGCGGATCGCGGCGGGCGACATGACGGTGGGCTCGCTGGTCGCCTTCCTCAGCTACTTCACCCTGATCCTGATCGCAGTGATGATGGCGACGTTCGTGGCCATCATGGCGCCGAGGGCGGCGGTGTGCGCCGAGCGGATCCAAGAGGTGCTCGACACCCCGACATCGGTGCTCGTGCCGGCCTCGCCCGTCGCCGACCTGCGTGAGCCCGGATCGGTCGAGCTGCGTGACGTCGGGTTCGGCTACCCCGGTGCGGAGGCTCCGGTGCTGTCCGGCATCACCCTGCGGTCGGGCCCCGGCCAGACCATCGCCATCATCGGGAGCACGGGTTCGGGAAAGACGACGCTGCTGAACCTGGTGGCCCGGCTGTTCGACGTCACCTCCGGTTCCGTGCTGGTCGGTGGAGTGGACGTGCGCGAGCTCGACCCCGAGGTGCTCTGGCACCGCATCGGGTTGGTGCCGCAGAAGCCGTACCTGTTCTCGGGCACCGTGGCCACCAACCTCCGGTACGGCAAGCCCGACGCCACCGACGACGAGCTGTGGGCTGCGCTCGAGGTGGCCCAGGCTCGGGACTTCGTGGCGGCCATGCCCGGCGGCCTCGACGCCACCATCACCCAGGGGGGGTCCAACGTCTCGGGTGGCCAGCGCCAGCGGCTGGCCATCGCCCGGGCCCTGGTGCGCAAGCCCGACGTGTTCCTCTTCGACGACTCGTTCTCGGCTCTCGACCTGACCACCGATGCCCGTCTGCGGGCCGGCCTGGCGCCGCACACCCGGCATGCGACCGTGCTCCTGGTGGCCCAGCGGGTGTCGACCATCGCCGGCGCCGACCAGATCCTCGTGCTCGAGGACGGTGTACCGGTCGGGCTCGGACAGCACGATGACCTGCTCGTGAGCTGCCCGACCTACGCCGAGATCGTCGACTCACAGGCCACCGAGAGGGAGGCGGCATGACCACCACCCCCACGACGTCCGGCCCCGCAACCGTGCCGGACCCCCCTACGCCGGAGGCGCCCCCGGGCGGGCCGCCGAACGCGGGCCCGGGCATCGGCCGCATGGGTGCGCTCGGCATGCCGGTGGAGACGGCACGCGACGTGCGCAGCTCGACTCGGCGGCTGCTCCGCCAGCTGCGCCAGGATCCCGTCGGCCTCATGCCCATCGTCGTCCTCGCCGTCGTCAGCGTCGTCCTCACCGTGCTCGGTCCCCGCATGCTCGGCCAGGCCACCGACGTGGTGTTCACCGGGCTCCGCGAATCGGGCCCGGGCGGCATCGACTTCGACCGGCTGCGCAACGTGCTCCTGGGCGTGCTGGCTCTCTACGCCACCGCGTCCGGGTTGTCCTACCTGCAGTCGTACCTCCTCGCCGGTGTGGTGCAGCGCACCATGAAGCGGCTGCGGTCCAACGTGGAGGACAAGCTCAACCGGCTGCCGCTGCGCTACGTCGACTCTCAGCCTCGGGGTGACCTGCTCAGCCGGGTGACGAACGACATCGACAACATCGCCCAGAGCCTGCAGCAGACGCTCAGCCAGCTGCTCACCTCGCTGCTCACCCTGCTCGGCACCATCGTGATGATGATCGTCATCTCCCCGCTGCTGGCGCTGGTCGCCATCGTCTCCATCCCGATCTCGCTCTGGATCATGCGCACCGTCACCCGCCGGTCGAAGGCGCAGTTCATCCAGCAGTGGGGCCACACCGGGCGACTGAACGCGCTGGTGGAGGAGTCGTTCACCGGTCACGCCATCGTGAAGGCGTTCGGCCGCCAGCGGGAGGTCGAGGAGCGCTTCCGCCAGACCAACGAGCAGCTGTACCACGCCAGCTTCGGCGCCCAGTTCGTCTCCGGCGTCATCCAGCCCGCGATGATGCTCCTTGGCAACTTGAACTTCGTGGTCATCGCCGTGATCTGTGGCATGCGGGTGGCGTCCGGCTCGCTGAGCCTCGGATCGGTGCAGGCTTTTATCCAGTACTCCCGCCAGTTCAGCCAGCCGCTCACCCATGTCGCCTCGATGGCCAACGTGCTGCAGTCGGGCATCGCCTCGGCCGAGCGGGTCTTCGAGCTGCTCGACGCCGAGGAGCAGGCTCCGGAGGCCGCCGCCTCAGTAGCGCCGCCGCTACGAGGCCGCGTGGCCTTCGAGCACGTCTCGTTCTCGTACAACCAGGAGCGGCCGCTCATCACCGACCTGTCGCTGGTCGCCGAGCCGGGGCAGACGGTGGCCATCGTCGGCCCGACCGGAGCGGGCAAGACCACGTTGGTCAACCTGCTGATGCGCTTCTACGAGCTGGACCAGGGGCGCATCACGGTCGACGGGCGCGACATCACCGAGGTCCCCCGGGGCGAGCTGCGGGCCAACATGGGGATGGTGCTGCAGGACACCTGGCTCTTCGGCGGCACCATCCGGGAGAACATCGCCTACGGCAACCCTGATGCCAGTGAGGACGACCTGCTGGCCGCAGCCAAGGCCACCTTCGTCGACCGCTTCGTGCACACGCTGCCCGACGGCTACGACACCCACATCGACGACGAGGGCGGCGTGGTCAGCGCCGGGCAGAAGCAGCTGCTCACCATCGCACGCGCCTTCCTGGCCAACCCGTCGATCCTCATCCTCGACGAGGCGACCAGCTCGGTCGACACCCGCACCGAGGTGCTGATCCAGCACGCCATGGCGGCCCTGCGGTCGTCCCGCACCAGCTTCGTCATCGCCCACCGGCTCTCCACCATCCGGGACGCCGACGTCATCCTCGTCATGGACGGCGGCCGCATCGTCGAGCAGGGCCACCACACCCAGCTGCTCGCCGCCGGCGGCGCCTACGCCACCCTCTACAACGCGCAGTTCTCGGCGCCGGCCGCGGACGTCGCCTGAGCCTCTTCGGGTGCGGCGCGGCGGTCGAGCTCAGGGGGGCCAGCTCGCGAGTACCGGGTCGTGGCGCTCACCCACGCCTGATGCCGGGCTCAGAGGCGGCCGCATGTGCCGGTCGCGGCTAGGTGATCTCCTTCAGCCACCGAGACATCGACAACCACCTGACGCCGCTGGCGTCGGGAGCGAGGAACTCACTGAGCGGTCTGGGCTCGCACATGCCCATGACGACGATGTCGAAGGCCAGCTCGTCGACCGAGCTGACCCTGATCCGGTCCGGCGCTGACCGGATCACGTCGGCGCTGATTCGGATCCCCCGAAGTTCGCTCTCCCCCGATGCGAAGTACACCACTTCGACTTCCTCAGGCGATGTCACTCTCAGTGAACGTACGCGTGACTGGACGACCATGGGCTGCGCCGCAAGCTGGAGCTCGATTGCGGCGGCCAAGCGCACCGCCCAAGCGGGAAGCGTCACGGCCTCAGCGGTTCCGGTTCGATCGAGCTTCACTGCCAGCTCGAGTGTTCAATGAACCGACCGGACCAGGGCGTCCCAATGCTCGCCATGGTGCCATGGCGCACGATCGCTGTTGCTCAGAGGCGAGCCAAGCTGCGCAAGGGTGCTGGCGCTAGAGAGCCTGCAGTCGCTGCCGTGACCGACACGTGGATCCCTTCAAAATCGTGACTATTCGCCTTCTCCAATCTGGGGCGTTGTGCCGTACCTGCGCCTGGCTAACCGTCCGGGGCCCATCTCGACGCCCCTAGTGCCCCGGCCCGTCCGTCGGTGCCCGCTCGTGCTCGACGGTGCCGTCGGGCAGGTGCCACTCCCAGAGGCCAGGCTGGCCGCTGTAGCGATGCCCGCTGTAGGTCTTGAGGTCGTGGTCCCTCCGGCACACCCGAGCGCCGCTGTCCACGCTGGTGGCCAAGGTGTTGGCCCAGCCGTCACGGTGCTCGAGCTCGAGCCCGCGCTTGGCGTTGCACGAGGGCCGGATGCAGGTCCGGTCCCGGGCGATCAGCGCCGTGCGCTGAGCCGGGGTGAACTGTCGCCCTAGATGAACGACGGAGCGGATGTCGAGACCGTCGCGCAGGATCAGATCAAGCGAGGCGTCACCCAGCAGGTCGCGAGCCGTGGTCACCGGGATGGAGCCCACCCCGTCGATCTCGCAGCGCTCGTCGTCGTGCACATGGCCCCGCCGCAGCGCCTCCACATCGACCAGCACCACGCCCTGCCAGCGAGGCGAGCCCGACTTCACTTCTCGCGTTCCGTCGGCTTCCGCAGAATTCCCGGAGACGGCGGCCACCAGGGCGTCGGCCAGCGCGGTCTCGTAGGAGTCCCCGGCGGCCGAGGCGACCTTGGCCGCCTTCCTGCGCTGTAGCTCCAAAGCGCTCAGCACCACCGCATGGGCGTCGGGCGTGAGACGCCACTTGCCACAGCCCATGCCCTCGTCGTCCATCCACGTTCGCGCCGAGCGCAGCGCGTGGAGCCGGGCAGCCCGGGCGGCGTCGTCCTCGGCCCGGGCGTTGTTGCGCACGTCGCGGCTGCGATCCCGCAGCCGACTCAGGTCGCCCTTCCTCGCCAGGGAGACCAGCTCGGCCTCGGCATTGGGATCGGCGGTGGCGCCGGAGG
>CADCTF010000115.1 GCA_902805655.1 uncultured Acidimicrobiales bacterium | reverse complement strand
GTTGCATCGAATTAAGCAACATGCTCCGCCGCTTGTGCGGGCCCCCGTCAATTCCTTTGAGTTTTAGCCTTGCGGCCGTACTCCCCAGGCGGGGCACTTAATGCGTTAGCTACGGCACGGAACCCGTCGATAGGGTCCCACACCTAGTGCCCAACGTTTACGGCGTGGACTACCAGGGTATCTAATCCTGTTTGCTACCCACGCTTTCGCTCATCAGCGTCAGTTTCGGCCCAGACCACCGCCTTCGCCACTGGTGTTCCTCCCGATATCTAAGCATTCCACCGCTACACCGGGAATTCCGTGGTCCCCTACCGAACTCAAGCCATGGCAGTATCGAGTGGCGTCTCCAGGTTGAGCCTGGAGATTTCACACCCGACTTGCCAAGCCGCCTACGAGCCCTTTACGCCCAATAAATCCGGACAACGCTTGCTCCCTACGTCTTACCGCGGCTGCTGGCACGTAGTTGGCCGGAGCTTCTTCTGCAGGTACCGTCATTTTCGTCCCTGCTGAAAGTGGTTTACAACCCAAGGGCCGTCATCCCACACGCGGCGTTGCTGCCTCAGGCTTTCGCCCATTGGGCAAGATTCCCCACTGCTGCCTCCCGTAGGAGTCTGGGCCGTGTCTCAGTCCCAGTGTGGCTGATCGTCCTCTCAGACCAGCTACCCGTCGAAGCCTTGGTGGGCCATTACCCCACCAACAAGCTGATAGGCCGCGAAGCCCTCCCGAAGCAGAATCCATTTCCTCAGCGGACCATGCGATCCAATGAGGGCATCCGGTATTAGCAGCGGTTTCCCGCTGTTATCCCAGTCTTCGGGGCAGGTTCTTCACGTGTTACTCACCCGTTCGCCACTAGATCTTCCACAGTCTTGCGACTGCTTGGATCTCGTTCGACTTGCATGTGTTAAGCACGCCGCCAGCGTTCGTCCTGAGCCAGGATCAAACTCTCCGTCGAGACCATCGACCGCCGAAGCGGTCTTGGATCTTAGAGAGCTGGCCATCTGGGGATACTGACCCCGTCAGGCCAACTGGCACTCAGGAACAGACATTGGTTGTCCGTTACAAAGTGCATTGACTAGGTGCGACGACCTGCCTTGCGGCAGTGCGTCGCCCGCACTCACTTTTGGCTTTCCTCTGTTCCGTTTTCAAGGAGCTGCTTGCGGAGGCACGCGTCTCCTACGAGACGGAGGTGCGGATCCGCACTACTGGCCGGGGCTTGCGGGCGACGCCCGTCGCTTCCCAGCTGCGGCTCGGAGGCGAAGCGCCGTACCGAGCGGGTGTTTAACCTACACCCACACTCTGGAGCTTGTCAAACGCTCCGTCTGGGGTTCTGCCGCTTGCGGCCGTTCCCCGTGGGCTCAGAGATGGTAGCGGGTATTTCGCCACCTGTCGACACCCCAGGCGCTGCCTTCGAGTTCGACCCGCGGGCTGCACCCGAGACGTTCGGGTCATGGAGTACGAGCCACCGCCAGGGCAGGTCCGTTCCCGCCGTCAGGCCGATGCGGGTCGTGACGGCCGGATCCTCGGGCGGCGGCGTGCCGTCGTCCACGATCGTCGGGCCTTCGCCGCTGGTCAGGTCCGCGCCATTGGCCGCCCGGTCGATGCCCAGGGCCTGGCAGAGCTTGGCCGGGCCGCTGCAGAGGTCCGTCGGCCGGCGTGCGGCAGTGCGTACCGCGTGCATGGCCTCGAGGCCGGCCAGCGGGGCGCCGGCCCGGAGCAGGACGGCAGAAGCAACGCCTTCGGACCCGCACACCGCGTTCGCACACCAGTGCATGCCGTAGGTGAAGTACACGTAGAGGTGCCCCGGAGGACCGAACATCACAGCCGTGCGGGGCGTCGGACCGCGGAAGGCGTGACTCCCCGGGTCGTCCGTTCCGGCGTAGGCCTCCACCTCGACGATCCTCGCCGCCCGGTTGCCGTGCACGAGCACCTTGTTGAGCAGCTCCGGCGCGACGACGCGCCCGTCCCTCGCGTAGAACGAGCGAGGGAGCCGGCGGCCGGGGACGGGATGCGCGGTCAGCGGGATCGGTGCGTCTTGCCGCTCACCGGGGCCCCGGACGCCCGGTTGAGGCGCTCACCCTGTGTCGCCAGGTGGCTGCGGAAGCGCCCGAGCTGCACGGTGACAGGGCCGGGGCCGGCTCCACCCGGCGTGGTGCGCCGGTGCACGGCGACGCCCGGTGCCAAGAGCTCGACGGCGGGAGCGCCGAGGGCCGGGTGGGCCTCGACCAGCTCGGCCAGAGGAACGTGCCGGGCGAGTGAGTCGCGGACGAGGCCGCCCACGACGGTGTGCGCATCGCGAAAGGGCATCCCGTTGGACACCAGCATCTCCGCCAGGTCGACCGCAGCGGCCGCCGGGGTGTCAGCCGCCGCCTGCATGCGGTCGATGTCGAACCGGGAGGTGGCCATCAGCCCGTTGAGGGCCGAGAGCGCCAAGCCCACCTGGTCGACGGCGTCGAACAGCGGCTCCTTGTCCTCCTGCAGATCGCGGTTGTAGGACAGCGGGAGGCCCTTGAGGGTCGTGAGCAGCCCGGTGAGGTGGCCGATCAACCGGCCGGACTTGCCGCGAGCGAGCTCGGCGATGTCCGGGTTCTTCTTCTGGGGGAGCATCGAGCTTCCGGTGGCATAGGCATCCGCCAGGTGGAGGAAGCCGAACTCCTCCGTGGTCCACAGGACGATCTCCTCGCCCAGCCGGGAGAGGTGGACGCCGAGCAGGGCCAGGTCGAACAGCGCTTCGGCGACGAAGTCGCGGTCGGCCACGGCGTCGAGCGAGTTCTCGAACCGGCCGGCGAAGCCGAGGTCGACGGCCACCCCGTCGGGGTCGAGGGGCAGCGAGGAGCCGGCCAGTGCACCGGCTCCAAGGGGTGATACATCCAGACGCTCACGGGTGGCCAGAAGGCGGTCGAGGTCTCGACCCAGCGCCCAGCCATGGGCCAGGAGGTGGTGGGCGAGCAGCACGGGCTGGGCTCGCTGCAAGTGCGTGTAGCCGGGGAGGTAGGCGTCCCCCACCTCGAGGGCTCGCTCGAACAGCGTCGTCTCCAGCTCGCGCACGCGCTCCGCCAGCGCCAGCAGCTCACGCTTGGCGTAGAGGCGAAGGTCGGTGGCCACCTGGTCGTTGCGACTGCGCCCGGTGTGGAGCTTGGCGCCGGTCGGCCCGGCCAGCTCGGTGACCCGACGCTCGATCGCGGTGTGGATGTCCTCGTCGCCGGGCGCGAACACGAACGAGTCGCCCTCGAGCTCCTGCTGCACCTGGCCCAACGCCGTCAGGATGACGTCGAGCTCGTCGGGGGTGAGGATGCCGCCGCGCTCCAACCCGCGCACGTGGGCTCGTGAGCAGGCCAGGTCGTCCGGAGCCAGGCGCCGGTCGAACGGAAGGCTGACGGTGTAGGCGAGGAGCTCCGCTGCGGGCCCGCCGTCGCCGAAGCGGCCGTGCCAAAGGGTCATCGCTGCGTCACGCTAGGTCGCCGAGGCTCGACTGCCGCTTCGCCCAGGTCTCGATCCCGAGGCCCCAGAGGCGGACGAAGCCGGCCGAGTCCTCGTGGTGGAAGGCGTCGGCGGCGTCGTAGGTGGCCAACGCATAGTCGTACAGGCTGTGCTCGCTCCGCCGGCCGGTGACGAGGCAGCTGTTGGGCTCGAGGCGCAGGCGAACCTCACCGGTGACGTAGTGCTGGCTCTCGTCGACGAACGCATCGAGCGCCTGCTTCAGGGGAGAGAACCACAGCCCGTCGTAGATGAGCTCGGCGTAGCGAGGCTCGAGGCGCGCCTTCTCCCGAGCGAGGTCGCGCTCGAGGGTGATGGACTCCAGATCGGCGTGGGCCAGGATGAGGGCCAAGGAGGCCGGGCACTCGTAGGTCTCACGGCTCTTGATGCCGACACGGCGGTTCTCCACCATGTCGATGCGCCCCCAGCCGTAGGAGCCGACGATGCTCCCCACCTTGTCGATGAGCTCCACCGGCTCCAGCCGCTCACCGTCCACCGCCACCGGGATGCCGGCCTCGAAGCCGATGACCAGGTCGCGAGGCTCGGTCTGCGTCGGCAACGTGAGCGACCACACCCCTGGCGGCGGCACGGCCCACGGATCTTCCATCGGGCCGCACTCGATGGCGCGGCCCCAGAGGTTGTCGTCGATGGAGTACAGCTTCTCCTTCGTCGCCGTGATCGGAATGCCATGGCGGTCTGCGTAGGCGATGCAGTCCTCCCGCGTCATGCCCCAGCCCCGGACCGGCGCGATGACCTCGAGGTCGGGCGCGAGAGCCCGGGTCGACACCTCGAAGCGGACCTGGTCGTTGCCCTTGCCCGTGCAGCCGTGGGCCACCGCGTCGGCGTTGTGCCGGCGAGCGGCGGCGACGAGGTGCTGGACGATCACGGGCCGGGAGAGCGCAGAGACCAGCGGATAGCGGCCCTCGTACATGGCGTTGGCCTTGAGGGCCGGCATGACGAAGTCTCGGGCGAACTCGGCCCGGCAATCGACCACCTCCGCCTCCACCGCGCCGGCCGCAAGGGCCCGTTCGCGCACCACTTCGAAGTCTTCGCTGGCCTGACCGACGTCGACGGCCACGGCGACGACCTCGACGCCGAGCTCCTCGATCATCCACTTCACGGCCACAGACGTGTCGAGTCCGCCGCTGTACGCGAGTACCACGCGCTTGGGCACGGTTGTTGCTCCTTGTCGATCGAAGGGTTAGAGGCCGGCCAGGTCGCGCAGGTGATGGGCCAGCTTGGGGCCGCCCGAGCGCTCTGACGCGATCACGATGAGGGTGTCGTCGCCGGCGACCGTGCCGATGATGCCATCCAGGGCAGCGCGGTCCAGCGCCGAGCCGACGACGTGCGCGGACCCCGGTGGTGTCCGCAGCACGACGATGTTCCCGCTGTGGGCCACCTCGACGACCCAGTCCCCGAACACCCGGCGGAGGTGGTCCTCCGAGGCCGTCTGGTCCTTGGGCAGCTCCGGGATGGCATAGACGGTGTCACCGCCCGGCACACGCACCTTCACGGCCCCGAGATCCTCGAGATCGCGGGAGACGGTGGCCTGGGTGGCGACCACGCCTTCCGCCGACAGCAGCTCGACGAGCTGGCCCTGGCTGGTGACGGAATGGGACTCGAGCAGCCTGGCGATGCGGTGCTGCCGCTGGATCTTCGCCACCCGGCTCAGCTCTCCGGGCCGGCCACGAGCCAGAGCAGGAGCCCCCTGGTCGCATGCAGCCGATTCTCCGCCTGCTGCCACACCAAGCTCTGACGGCCGTCGACCACCTCGGCCGCGACCTCGTCACCCCGATGGGCAGGAAGACAGTGCAGGAACACCGCTCGGGCCGACCCATGTGCGATCAGCTCGCCGTCGACCATGAACCCTTCGAACGCGCGTCGTCGGACTGCGCTCTCCGCCTCCTGGCCCATGGACGTCCAGACGTCGGTGTAGACCACGTCGGCGCCGGCCACTGCCTCCGCGGGGCGGTCGGTGACGAGCGGATCGAGGCCCACCAGCTTCAGCCGATCGAGGTCGGCCGAGGTCGGCCCGTAGCCAGGGGGGCACGCGAGGCGAACGTCGAGCCCGACCAGCCCGGCGGCGAGCGCCAGCGAGCGCGACACGTTGTTGTAGTCGCCCACATACGCCACCGAGACGCCCTCGAAGCTGCCGAAGTGCTGACGGATGGTGAGGAGGTCGGCCAGGGCCTGGCACGGGTGGCCCTCGTCGGAGAGCAGGTTGATGACCGGCACGCTGGCGTTGGCGGCCAGCTCCTCGAGCTTGCGGTGCTCGAAGACCCGGGCCGCGATCGCCGCGTGGTACCGGGACAGCACACGAGCGACGTCGGCCACGGGCTCGCGCTCGGCCAGGCCGACCTCTTCGTGGCGCAAGGTCAGCGGATGACCCCCGAGCTGCACCACGGCGAGCTCGGTGGCGTTCCGGGTGCGCAGGGACGGCTTCTCGAACACGAGCGCCACACCCCGTCGAAGAAGGACCTGTGGCGGATCCCGGTCCTCGGCCAGGTCGAGGACGGCCGTCAGCTCGTCCGGTGTGAGGTCGTCGATCTCGAGGAGGTGGCGGGTCATGTGGGATCCGTGGCCGCGAGCACCCCGCCCAGAAGGGCCACGGCTTCGTCGATCTCCTCGTCGGACACGAGGAGGGACGGCGCCAGCCGGAGCGCCGAAGCGGTGATGGGGTTGACGACGAGGCCGGCGTCGAGGCACGCAGCGGCGACAGCCTTCGCGTCGATGCCGGGCACCAGCTCGGCGGCCAGCAGGAGGCCCAGCCCCCGGACCTCGTGAACGCCGGGCAGGGCCTCCAGCGCGGCGGTCAGGCGCTGACCGGCTCGCCGGGCTCGCGCCGGCGCGTCGAGCTGCTGCATGACCTGCAGCACGGCGCGCGCCGCAGAGGATGCAAGGGGCTGGCCGCCGTAGGTGGTGGCGTGGTCGCCCGGCTCGAAGGCGGCGGCGACATCGTCGCGAGCCCAGCACGCGCCGATCGGCATGCCGTTGCCGAGGGCCTTGGCCATGGTGACCACATCGGGCTGCACCCCGAAGTGCTGGAAGCCGAACCACTCCCCCGTGCGACCCAGGCCGGTCTGCACCTCGTCGACCATGAACAGCACACCCCGCTCGTCGCAGAGCTTCCTCACGCCGGCGAAGTACTCGGTGGTGGCGGGATTGACACCGCCTTCGCCCTGCACGGGCTCGAGGAGGACGGCGGCAACCGTCGGATCGAGCGCCGACTCGAGCGCGTCCAGGTCGTCCCACGCGACGTGGCGAAAGCCCTCGGGCAGGGGCTGGAAGGCCTCATGCTTCTGAGGCTGGCCAGTGGCGTGCAGGGTGGCGAGCGTGCGGCCATGGAAGGAGCCGTACGCGCTCACGACCACATGACGGCCCCGACCGCCGAACTTGCGAGCGAGCTTGAGCGCACACTCGTTGGCTTCGGCTCCGCTGTTGCAGAAGAAGACCTTGCCCGGAGGACCCCCGATGAGGCGATCGAGCGTCGAAGCGACCTCGGGCCCGATGGTGGTGCCGTACAGGTTCGACACGTGCGACAGGGTGCGCACCTGCTCGGCGACCGCATCGGCCACGGCCGGGTGGGAGTGCCCGAGCGACGTGACGGCCAGGCCGGAGAGGAAGTCGAGGTACGACCGACCCTGGTCGTCGTACAGGCGGCTCCCCTCTCCTCGTACGAACGTGACCACCTGCGGCGGGTACGTCGACATCAAGGGCTGGTTCATGGGCACACCATCGTTCCGACGCCTTCCCTGGTGAAGATCTCGAGCAGCAGCACGTGCGGGACCCGCCCGTCGAGGATGTGAGCCCGGCCGACACCCGCCCTGACGGCGGCGACGCACGAGGCGACCTTGGGGATCATGCCCTCGCCCAGCGAGCCGTCGGACATCATCCCCTCGAGCTCGTCGACGCTGAGAGTGGTCACGAGCGACGCCGGGTCGTTCACGTCGCGCCGAAGGCCCTCGATGTTGGTGAGGTAGACGAGCTTGGTGGCGTGGAGCGCCTCGGCGATCGCGCCGGCGGCGGTGTCGGCGTTGATGTTGTACGCCTGCCCGCCGGCACTGGTGCCGATGGTGGCGATCACCGGGATGAGCTCCTGGGCCAGCAGGCGGTGGATGATGCCGGGGTCGACCTGGTCGACGTCGCCCACGAAACCCAGCTCCGGGTCCCGCTCGCTGGCCATGATGAGGGCGGCGTCCTCACCGGAGAGGCCCACCGCGATCGGGGCATGGCGGTTGATGGCCGAGACGACCTCACGATTGACCTTGCCCACGAGCACCATGCGCGCGATGTCGAGGGTCTCGGCGTCCGTGACCCGCAAGCCGTCGCGGAACTCCGTCTTCTTGCCGAGGCGGCCGAGCATCTCCCCAATCTGCGGGCCGCCGCCGTGCACCACCACCGGCCGCATGCCCACCGACCGCATGAGCACGACGTCCTGTGCGAAGAGATCGAGGTCCTCCGAGCCGCCGATGGCATTGCCGCCGTACTTCACGACCACGATGTCGCCCCAGAAGCTGCGGATGTAGGGCAGAGCCTCGACGAGGACCGCAGCCTTCGCGTCGGCGCCGCTCTCGAGGCGGCTCTGCAGGCCGCTCACGAGGTACCCATGTTCTCGTCCACGTACGCGTGGGTGAGGTCGTTGGTGAGGATGCGCCCGCTGCCCTCGCCCAGGCCGAGGGTCACGGTGACGAGGAGCTGAGGTTCTGCCATGTGGGTGCGCACGGCGTCTTCGTCGTGGTCGTACGCAATGCCACCGCGACAGACCTCGATGCCGCCGTAGGAGACAGAGGCCAGGTCCATGTCGAAGTCGGCGCCGGCCGAACCTGCTTCGCTCAAGATCCGCCCCCAGTAGGGATCTCGGCCGTACCAAGAGCACTTGCACAGTGCGCTGTCGGCGATGCGACGGGCGATGCGCTCGGCGTCGTCAGGCGACGACGCGCCCTGCACCTCCACCCGCACGACCTTGGTCGCCCCCTCCGCGTCGGCTGCCATCTGGCCCGCGAGGTCGTCACAGGCCGCGGCCACTGCCCGCTGGAGCTCGGCTTCGTCCACCGGCCCGGCCAGTCCGCTGGCCAGCAGCAGCACGGTGTCGTTGGTGGACGTGCAACCGTCCACCGACAGCGCGTTGAACGACGTGGCCACCCCGGCGGACAGCGCCCGCGCCAGCACGGCGGCGTCGACCTCGGCGTCGGTGGTGAGGACGGCCAGCATGGTGGCCATGTTGGGGGCGAGCATCGCCGCTCCCTTGGCCATGCCCCCGACGGTGAAGCCGTCGCCGGCGACGACCGCCTCCTTCTGCCGGGTGTCGGTGGTCATGATGGCGCGGGCCGCATCCGGCCCGCCGTCGGCTGCGAGAGCCGAGACCAGAGCGGGACCGGCCGACTCGATGCGCTCGATCGGCAGCGGGATGCCGATGAGGCCGGTCGAGCACACCAGGATCTGCTCAGCCTCCGTGCCAAGTGGGCCCGCCACTGCCGCGCACATGCGCTCGGCGTGCTCTTGACCCGAGGCTCCCGTGGCCGCGTTGGCGTTGCCGCTGTTGAGGACCACGCCGACCGCGAAGCCTCCCGTGGCAGCCAGGTGAGACCTGGACACCAGCACCGGCGCCGCCGTGGCCTTGTTGGATGTGAACACTCCGGCCGCCGGCACCGGGCGGCCGTCGGCGGTGGCCACAAGCGCAAGGTCGGGGGCGCCGCTCGCCTTCACACCGCATGCGGCGCCGGCCGCGACGAAGCCACGAGGAGCGGTGACCGACACTACGGATACACCCCGACGATCGGGAGGCCCGCGCTCTCCTCGAGCCCGAGGGCGAGGTTGGCGCACTGCACGGCCTGACCGGAGGCACCCTTCACCAGGTTGTCGAGGGCGGCCAGGACCAGGACCCATCCCGTACGGGGGTCATGACGGGCGGTGATGTGGATGCAGTTGGATCCGAGGGTGGCCTTGGTCTGGGGCGGTTCGTCGGTGACTACGACGAACGGCTCGTCCGCGTAGGCGTCGCGGAGCACGGCCAGAGGATCGGGTGACCCGCTCGTGGGGCGGGCGTAGCAGGTGGCCAGGATGCCCCGGGTCATCGGGGCGAGGTGAGGCGTGAAGAGCACCTGTGCGCCGCCGAGCGCCTGCTCGATCTCAGGGGTGTGGCGGTGGTCGAGCAGCCCGTAGGCGTTGAAGTTCTCGTCGACCGTGCCGAACAGACTGGTGGCCTTCAACCCCTTGCCCGCCCCCGACACGCCGCTGGCGGCGTCGACGATGATGCCGGTGGACTCGATCATCCCCGCCTGGAGCAACGGCGCCAGTGCCAGTGCCGCCGACGTCGGGTAGCACCCGGCCGCAGCCACCAGGTCGGCTCCCCGAAGGCTGTCGCGGAAGAGCTCGGGGATGCCGAAGGCGAACTCGTCGAGCAGCTCCGGCGCGGTGTGATCGGCTCCGTACCACTCCGGGTACAGAGCGGCGTCGGCCAGCCGGAAGTCGGCCGAGAGGTCGACGATCTTCTTGACCCGTGTGCGCAGCTCTGGCACGACGCTCTGCGACGCCCCGTGGGGCAGCGCGAGGAAGACCAGGTCCACTCCCTCGAAGGCCGCCGCGTCGTACGGCGAGAACACCAGGTCGGGATACGCAGCCGCCAGGCTCGGGTACAGCGCCGCCGCCCGCGTGCCCGCCTGGCTGTCGCCAGTGGCCACCTTGACGGTGAGGTCGGGGTGCGAGGCGCACAGGCGAAGGAGCTCGGCGCCCGTATAGCCGGACGCCCCGGCGATGCCCACGGTGATCATCGCATGACCATACACGTTCCTGCATAGGCATGCAGCGGCTTTTGGCACAGGGTTGCGGGGTCGTCCCCAGCCGAATCCACAAGATGCTGTCCCTATCGCTCCACAGGGCGACGGCCGTACCGTGATCTCAGGAGGTGGTGCGGCATGGCGTTCGAGATCGTGCTGGCAGACGACAGCATCGAGCAGGTGGACGGAGCGGACTCCTACCAGCAGGAGGGTCCGATGACCACGTTCTTCGACAACGGCGAGCGGGTCGGCGGGCTCGGGTGCTGGAGCATCAAGGTGGCCAGCTACCGCACCGAGAAGATCGTCCGCATCCGTCGCCGGTGAGGCCGAGGCTCAGCCCCGAAGCGCCGCGCCGTGGGCCTGCTCGACGCTGCTGATGACGGAGGACCGCGCCGCCGCGACGTCGGCGTCGGTGAGGGTGCGGTCGAGAGCGCAGAAGCGGAGCCGGTACGCCAGGCTGCGGACGCCGGGCTGGAGGCGCTCTCCCCGGTAGACGTCGAACAGCCGGAGGTCCACCAACAAGTCACCGCCCGCTTTCCGGACGCTGGCTTCGACTTCCGCCGCAGGAACCGCATCCGGCACGAGGAAGGCCAGATCGATGTCGCTCGACGGGAACCGGCTGAGCGGCTGCTCTTCCATGGACCGACGGGGTGCAGCCACCAACCCGAGCAGGTCCACCTCGATCCATCCCACCCGGCCTTCGACCCCCCAGGCCTCGGACACGGACGGGTCGACCTCGCCGACCTGGCCGACCGGCACGCCGCTGAGATGGATGCGAGCCGTGCGACCAGGATGCAGACCCGGGCTCTCCGTCGCCTCCAGCGTCACGTTCGCCAACCGCAGGCCCTCGACCAGCGTGTCCCACAGCCGCTTGGCGGCGGGTGCACCGCCCCGGGAGCCGCCCAGCGCAGCTGCGAGCCGCTCGTGCTCGTCCGGCAGGGTGGCGTCGAGGCCCTGGCGGCCGACATCACCGCTCGGGACGTGGAACACCTTCCCGATCTCGAAGAAGGCAACGTCAGCCGTGCGGCGAGCCGCGTTGAAGGCCAGCGTACGGAGCAGCCCGGGGAGCATGGAGGTGCGGAGGATCGACTCCTCCTGGATCATCGGGCTCTCAGCCCGGATGACGGAGTCGTGCTGACCGGCACGCTCCAGGTCGCCGGGGCCGACCAGCGAGGGCGTCAGTGCTTCGTCGACGCCCGCCCCGACGAGGATCTGGCGCACCAGGCGCCGCTCGCGCTGGAAGGTGGTGAGCCGCCCGGCTTCGGGGCTGCGCGGCACGCGGCGGACGATCTTGGCGTAGCCGTGGTGGCGAGCCACCTCCTCGATCACGTTGATCTCCAGCTCCACGTCGGGCCGGAACGACGGAGGAAGCACGTCGAGGACACCGGCGGTGTCGGCCTGGTGGCTCACGAACCCGATCGGCTCGAGGTAGCCGGCGATGGTCGCCCCGTCCAGGCCGGTGCCCAGCAAGGAGTTCACTCGCGCCACCCGCACCGTGATGGGCTGACGCGGCTGCAGCCCACTGCGATCGTCGAGCATCGGACCTGAGATCTGACCGGTTCCGACGAGCTCACAGAAGCGGGCGACCGAGCGGTCGATGCCGGACGGGTCGGTACCCTTCTCGAAGCGCGCCGAGGCCTCGGAGCGCAGACCGAGGCGCTTCGACGTGCGGGCGATCGCCATGGGGTCGAAGGCCGCCGCCTCGAGGAGCACCTCGGTGGTGTCGGAGTCGATCTCGCTGGAGGCACCGCCCATGATCCCGGCCACGCCCACCGGCTCGCCGGTGGCGTCGCAGATCAGGCAGTCCTCGCCGTCGCCGACTCGTCGGTCGACACCGTCGAGCGTGCGGACCACCTCGCCGACCTCGGCGCCGCGCACCACCAGCCCTCGCCCGGCCAGCTTGGCCAGGTCGTACGGATGTGTCGGCTGTCCCAGCTCGAGCATCACGTAGTTCGACGCGTCCACCACGTTGTTGATGGGCCGCATGCCGGCGAGTCGGAGTCGGTGCTGCAGCCACGCCGGGGACTCCCCCACCGTCACCCCAGTGAGCACGGTCGCCGTGAAGCGCGGGCACAGACGGGGAGCGTCGACCCGGATGGACGCCAGCCCGTTCTCGGACACCGAGTCCGCCGCCCCCGTGGCCACCGCAGCACCCGGCAGGGCGAACGGCAGGCCGAGCCGGGCGGCTGCATCGCGAGCGACGCCGGTGATGCAGTTCGCGTCGGGACGGTTGCCTTCGATGGCCAGGTCGTACACCACGTCCGACTCGATGCCCAGCGCTTCCCGCAACGGCGTTCCGGGCGACGGCGCATCGGCGGAAAGGACCATGATCCCGGACGCGTCCTCGCCCAGGTCGAGCTCCTTGGCCGAGCAGATCATGCCTCGGGACTCGACGCCCATGGCCTTGCGGACACCGATGCGGAAGTCGCCCGGTAGCACTGCGCCGACCTGGGCGAAGGCGACCTTGGCACCCTCCTCGAAGTTCCAGGCGCCGCACACGACCTGCACCGGGTCGCCAGTGCCGTCGTCGACCAGGACCTTGCGGATCTTGGCCGCCTTGGGGATCAGCTCGATCTCGACGACGCGGCCCACGACGACGTGGTCGAGACCCCCACCGACGTGCTCGACGCCTTCGACGACCATGCCGAGGTCGTCGAACACGCGACCGAGCTCGGTCGGTTCGAGGTCGAACGGCGCGTAGTCACGCAGCCAGGAGAGAGGAACGCGCATGGAGGCCCTTTAGAACTGAGAGACGAAGCGGATGTCGTTGTCGTACAGCACCCGCATGTCGGAGATGGCGTGGCGCATCTGGGCGAGGCGGTCGAAGCCGAAGCCGAACGCGAAGCCCGACCACTCCTCCGGGTCGATGCCGCACATGGTCAGCACGTTCGGGTGCACCATGCCGCAGCCGCCGAGCTCGATCCAGCCCGTGCCCGAGCAGGTGCGGCAGCCCGTGCCACCGCAGATGACGCAGCTGATCTCGTACTCCGCGGACGGCTCGGTGAACGGGAAGTACGCCGGGCGCAGCCGCGAGGTGACGTCCGGCCCGAAGTAGGCCTTGGTGAACACCTCGATGGTGCCGGCCAGGTCCGCGAAGCTGATGCCCCGGTCGATCACCAGGCCCTCGAGCTGGTGGAACGTCGGCACGTGCCGAGCGTCGGGGGTGTCCTTGCGGTACACGCGGCCCGGCATGATCGAGTAGATGGGCGGCGCCTGGGTCTGCATGACGCGCACCTGGACGGGTGAGGTGTGCGTGCGGATGAGCACCGACTCCGGTTCCCCGTAGGCCAGGAAAAGCGTGTCCTGCGTGCTCCTCGCCGGGTGGGCGACCGGGATGTTCAAGGCCTGGAAGTTGTGCCAGTCGGTCTCCACCTCGGGCCCCTCGGCCACGGTGTAGCCCATGCCGACGAACACGTCCTCGAGCTCGTCACGTGTCTGGGTCACCAGGTGGAGGTGTCCCCGACGGGGCTCGTAGGGCACCTCGGTGAGATCGAGCCGCTCGGATCGCAGCTGCGTGGCGCGCTCCGCCTCGACCAGGCGGGCGCGCTGCTCGGCGAGTGCAGCAGCCAGCTCGACCCTTGCCTCGTTGACCGCGCGTCCGGCCTCGCGGCGCGCCTCGGGTGCGAGCGAGCCGAGCCCCTTCTGCAGCTCGGCCAGCGAGGACGACCGCCCCAGCAGCTCGGCCTCGACGGCACGCAGCTCGTCGACGGTCGCCGCCTGCGCGATCTGGTCGAGGCCGGCGCGGCGGACGTCGGCCAGCCGGTCGTAGCCGGAACCGGCCTCCTCGGCTCGTTGCGGGTCATCTCCGGGTTGGTTCATGTCGGGTTGTGGAGCTCCTCGAAGGCCAGAAGGGGCAGGGTGAATCGGAACGTCGAACCCTCGCCCACGACCGATGTCGCCGTCAGCCGGCCACCATGGGCCTCGACCAGCCCGCGGCTGATCCAGAGGCCCAGGCCCGAGCCCGTCGGTCGGCCGAGCTCGCGGCGGAAGAACTTGGTGAAGACCTTGGGCAGGTCCTCCTCGGGGATGCCCTCGCCCCGATCGGAGACCGACACGCTGGCGTGGCTTGCGTGGACCTCGCCGGTGATCCGCATGTCGACCGGCGACGCGTACTTGCACGCGTTCTCCACCAGATTGGTGAGCACCTGCTCGAGCTTGTCCGGGTCCGCGTAGACCTCGGGGAAGTCCTCTGGGAAGTGGACCCCGGCCTCGATGCCGGGATAGGGGAAGCGGACCTTCCCGATGACGCTGTGGATCAGGCTGCGTATGTCCACCATCTGGCGGCGCAGCACGAGCCGGCCGGTCTCCAGGCGGCTGATGTCGAGCAGCTCGGTGATGAGGCGGTGGATGCGGTCCGCATCGTGCATCACCTGCTCGAGCATCTCCTTCTTCTGCTCGTCGCCGATGCGCTCCCAACGGCTGAGCAGAAGGCTCGTGTACCCCTTGACGGAGGTGAGCGGGCTGCGCAGCTCGTGGCTCACGGTCGACACGATCTCGATGCCGCTCGTGACCCGGTGCGCCCGGGTGCTCGCCTCTCGGCCGACCAGCACGATGCCCGCCAGACCGCCGTCACTCCGGCGCTGGTACGAGCCGGTGACCAAGGCGCGGGCCAGGGTGGCGTCGGACTTGGAGAAGATGATCTCCTGCTCCGGGAGCGAGTGCACCGACCGCAGCCTGGAACCCGGATGCCACCCCTCCGGCCACGCCGGGCGACCATCGGGCGTCCGAGGGTCGAGGAGGTCGACCGCGTCCTGCCCCTCGAGCTGCTCGGGGTCGTAGCCGAGCATGTCGCACGCAGCCGCGTTCACGGCGATGATCCGACGGCTGGCGTCGACGTGGATGACGGCATCGGGCAGGAGGTCGATCAGCTCCACGTCAGGCCGCCTGCGCCAGCCGGCGCTGCCGAGCCACCTCGAAGGTCAGGATGGCCGTGGCCATGCCGACGTTGAGGGACTCCGTGCGCCCGACCATCGGGATGGTCAGCTCGTCGTCGAGGTAGGGGCCGACCTCGGGCGGCAGGCCGCTCGCCTCGTTGCCGAGCACCAGGGCAACGGGCGCCACCAGATCGCTGGCGGTGTAGACCGTGCCGCCGCGAGCCGTGGCACCGAGCCGGCGGAGCCCCCACGTCGACATCTCCTCGAGCACCTCCACCGGATAGCCACCCACGACCACCGGGACGTGGAACACCGAACCGGCCGAGGCCCGAACCGTCTTGGGGTTGTACGGGTCGACCGACCCGCCGCAGCAGACTACTCCTCCCGCTCCGGCCGCCTCCGCGCTGCGCAGCACGGTGCCGGCGTTGCCGGGATCCCTGAGGTCGACGCACACCACCAGGAAGGACGCGTCGCGAAGCGCGGCCAGGGGCCGGTCGACGTACGGCACGACGGCGAGGATCGGTTGCGGCGTCACGGTGTCCGCCACCCGCTCGATCACCCCCGCCTCGAGGTGATGGACCCGTACCCCAGCCGCGTAGGCCCGCTCGATCACGGGGTCAGCGGCCCCGGGTGCCAGGTACAGCGACTCCACGGCGACGCCGGCGTCGAGGGCCTCGCCGAGGACCTTGGCCCCCTCGACCACGAAGGACCGTTCGCTGGAACGCGCACTGCGGCGCCCCAAGAGGCGCCGCAGCCGCTGGACGTGGTGGTGCCGGAGCGCCAGGCGCCGCTCAGGAGGCGGTGTCGGCATCCGTGGTCGTAGTCGCCTCGGGCTGCTGGGCGGCGAGCTTCACCAGCTCGCCGAAGGCCGCGGCATCGGCGACGGCGATGTCCGCCAGCACCTTGCGGTCGACGTCGATGCCGGCCACCTTGAGGCCGTTGATGAAGCGGCTGTAGCTCATGCCGTGCTGCCGGGTGGCCGCGTTGATGCGCTGGATCCAGAGGCGGCGGAAGTCACCCTTGCGTGCCCGCCGGTCGCGGAACGCGTAGTTGCCGGAGTGCATGACCTGCTCGTTGGCGGACCGGAACGAACGGCTCTTGTTGCCGTAGTAGCCCTGAGCCTGCTCGAGGATGGCCTTGTGGTGCTTCTTGGCGTGCACGGCGCGCTTGACCCTGGCCATGACAGCTCCTTTCGATCTTGGGGGGAGGAAAACGGATGCCGGCGAAGCCGGCGAAAGCGAACCGGGCTAGAGGCCCAGCATCCGCTTGACCTGGCGGCGGTCGGCCGGGCTGACCTCGGGCTCCCTGGCCAGCCGGCGGGTGCGCACGCTCGACTTCTTCTCGAGGATGTGGGAGCGGAAGGCCTTGCGGCGCATGATCTTGCCGGTGCCGGTGACCTTGAAGCGCTTGGCGGCGCCCTTGTCGGTCTTCATCTTCGGCATCTTCAGCTCTCCTGCGTCGACTGCTCGGCAACCGGTCGGGCGGCGCCGGTCGGGGGTGTGGGGGTGGTGGTGGTGGTGGTGTCGACGTCGC
>CADCTF010000114.1 GCA_902805655.1 uncultured Acidimicrobiales bacterium | reverse complement strand
AGCTCCACTGCAGCACTGACGCACGAAGCGACCGGTGGGCTCGGCCCACCGGTCGCTTCGCGTCTCGTGGAGGCACCGGGAGCCACGTTGCTCCCTCCCGCGCTACGGGCAGTGCCCACAAGCCCCGCTCGGCGAACCGCCAGCGGGGGTTGTGCTCGAGCCGAAGTGAGTCTTTAGAGCACGTCCACCAGGACGAAGACGACGTTGTCGACGATGGTGATGTCCACCACGTCCTCGACGTTGACGTCGTTGTTGTTCAGGAAGTCGGTGAGGATCCGGTTGTTGTTCAGCACGTTCTGGAGCGCCACGTTCACGTCGACGTCTCCGACTTCGACGACGCGGACCTCGAGGTCCTGGAGCTGGACCACGGCGGCGATAAGGCCACCGATGGCACCCGCCTGCTGGCGAGGTGCGGCGGAGGCGGGCGCCAGCGTCCCGAGCGTGAGGGCAGTCGCAACTGTGGCACCTGCGATGAGCTTGCGTACGTTCATGTGACTTCCTCCTTGTAGCCCACCCACGATGGGTTGGCTCACCCCTAGAGACACGTTCAGGGGTCTGCCATGACGCACGGGCATGCGAAAATCCTCCGAGCGAGCGTTCGAGACCGTCATGGGTAAGGTCCACACACAGTGAGCCGGGGTCGATGATCAGTCCGGGCGACGTCGGCGGAGACCCTCTGACGGAAGAGATCGTGGAGCTGACGGGTCTGCTCCGTCGCGTCGTCGGTCGCCGGGTCCGTGACCGTGAAGCGGTCGACGACATCGTGCAGGAGACCCTGGCTCGTCTCCTTGCCGCCCGCACCCGTCTCGACGGTCGGGCCATCGGCCCTTACGCCATCGTCACGGCCCGCAACCTGGTGAAGTCGCAGTGGCAACGGGCGGATGTCGGGAAGCGTCACGAGCACCGTCTGGCCGACACGCGAGACCCGGTCCGGCCGGATGAGCCGCTCCTCGAGCAGGAGGAGGCCGAGGCCATCCGCATCGCGCTGGACCGCCTGGCACCGAGGGAGCGCGACGTCCTCGTGGCCCACGTCGTGGAAGGGCGGGACACCGGCTCGCTCGCAGACGACCTGGCGTCCACGCCGGGCGCGGTGGCGGCCCAGCTCGGGCGATCCCGCGCCAAGCTGCGGGTGGAGTACATCCTGGCTCTGGAGGGCGAACCGCCGACCCGCCAGTGCCGGCCCGTGCTGCTCTCCCTGTCCGCCGGCGACCGTCGCCGCCAGGGGGAGCTCGACGCCGGCTACCACCTCCTCGACTGCGACTTCTGCGCGTCGATGAGCGAGCCGCTGTTCGACCGGCGGGCCAAGGCGACGGCCGACGAGGTCCGCATACCGGTGACGGTCGACGCCGACGTGGTGGTGGCGCGTCAGCGCGGCCGGGAGGTGGCGGTGCAGGCCGGGTTCTCGGCGACCGAGGCCACGGTGATAGCGACGGCCATCTCGGAGATCTCACGGAACATCGTCCGCTTCGCCCGGCGCGGGGAGGTGACGGTGACGATCCTCACCGACGATGGAGCGTCAGGGGTGTTGGTCGTGGCTCAGGATGCGGGTCCTGGGATCCCCGACATCGACCTCGCTCTGCAGGAGGGTCACACCACCTACGGTGGGTTGGGGCTGGGACTTCCCGGGTCGCGCCGGCTCATGGACGAGTTCGAGATCAGCTCGGAGGTCGGCAGGGGCACGACGGTCACGATGACCAAGTGGCATCGAAGGTGACACGCCACGCGCTTCGTGCGGCAAAGAGAGCGAAGGAGAGAGGACGTGCTGATGAGCGTGCCTGACGACCGCAGGAGCGACGAAGAGGAGAGCGTCGACGAGCACCGCATGCTCCCCGAGCTGGTGGCGCACCTGCGCCAGCACCGGACGGAGCTACGGGAGGACTGGGCCCGGCGGATCGAGGCGAGCCACCTCCTCCACGCCATGACGCCGCAAGAGATCGGCTCGGAGACCAGCTCGGTCTACGACAACTACGTCGAGGTGCTCGAGACGGGCAGCGTCGACGCCCTGCAGCGCTACGCGAGGGATCTGTCGGAACGCATCATCCCCCGGGGCGTCGAGACCGACGAGGTCGTCGGCATCGTGCTGCTCCTTCGCGACGTGCTGGCTCGGTCGCTGTTCCAGAAGTACCAGGACGACTTCGCACTGCTGAACCGGGTGCTCGACGCGTACGAGCCGGCCGCCAACCGCATCGCCAACACCGTGGCGGTCAGCTTCGTCGAGGAGCGCGAGCGCATCATCCGCGAGCAGCAGGATGCGATTCGCGAGCTCTCGACCCCGGTGCTCCAGGTTCGGGAGCGCCTCCTGATCCTGCCGATCATCGGCGTGCTCGACGCCCAGCGGGCCACCCAGCTGACCGACCAGCTCCTTCGGGGCATCCGCATCCACCGAGCCAAGGTGGTGGTGGTCGACATCACCGGTGTCGCCGACATCGACACGTCGGTGGCCAACCACCTCGTGAAGACGGTCGACGCGTCGAGGCTCATGGGGGCCAGCGTCATCATCACCGGCCTCTCGTCGGACATCGCCCAGACGCTCGTGCGGATCGGGGTCGACCTCAGCAAGATGAACACCATCGGCGACCTCCAGGGCGGCATCGAGGAGGCGGAGCGTCAGCTCGGCTTCAGGGTCATCAGGCCCGAACAGGGCTGACCGGACACCCGAGCACCCGTGGCCGCCATGTTCGTGTCGATCCTGCAGCAGGGCGACTTCCTCATCGCGTCCATCCACGCTGCGCTCGACGACTCGGAGCTGATGCGCTTCCAGAAGGACGTCATGGCCGAGATCGCCAACCATCGAGCCAAGGGGGTCATCATCGACGTGGCGGCCCTCGACGTGCTGGACTCGTTCGGCTCGTGGTCGCTCCGCAACCTCGTGCACATGGCCCGGCTGCGGGGGGCGACCACGGTGATCGTCGGCATCCAGCCCGAGGTGGCCTTTTCCATCGTCGAGCTCGGGATGGAGCTGGACGTCACCACGGCGCTCGATCTCGAGAACGGTCTGGAGTACCTCGAGAGCGTCACCACCGGCCACCGCGCCGGGAAGTCGATGCTCGGCGTCCTCGGGAGCCACGACACCTGACCGCGTCGGCGGCGCGGCGTGGTGTGTCCGTCGTCAGTCGTCAGTCGGCCACCCGGTCGGCGACCGCCAGCATCTCGCGGCCCAGCGGCTGGAGGTCGATCCGCGTGGCGAGGAGCCCGGTGGACACCCGCTCGACGACGCCCCACTCCCAGATCGCCTCTGCGTCGAGCCCGAGGCGCGACGCCAGCCACCTGGCCCGGGAACGCTCGTCGCCGACGGGCAGCTCGAGCGGGTCCTCGCGCATCAGCACGGCCAGCTCCAGCTCCGGCTCGGCCAGCAACCCGTCGGGATCCACCAGCTTGAACCCGTCGGCCGACTCGATGGCGTTCCACTGGTGGACGTCCCCGTGGATGAGCACCGCCCGCTCGTCGTCATGGGCGCGGAGGCGACGCTCGGCACAGGCGATGGCGTGATCGACGGCCCGCTCCGAGCACGGATGGTCGAGCTCGGCCCACGACCTGGTGATGAAGTCGATGAGCCAGTGGGCCTTCTCGGCCCCGGTGGGCAGGCCCGACTCCGGCGCCGGCCGCCACACCCGGCGGGCGGCATCGCAGAGGATCTCCAGCCGCTGACCGATGGGCAGCGCGAGCTCGTAGAGCGACCGGCCCAGGCGTTCGAGGAGCATCGCACCGCGCTGCTCGTCAGCCCGCAGGAGCCGCACGCAGCCCTCACCGTCGGCCAGGCGCAGCACCGTGATCTCGTGGCCGGCGACATCGCTGTCCCTCGGCACGAGCACCTTCAGCACGCACGGCGTGCCGTCACCGAACGAGGCCTGGGCGACGTAGGCCTCGGTGCCGCCCTCGTACGGTCGGCCGACGGTGATCGACCACTCCCGCTCCAGGTCGGCGACCAGCTGATCCAGGTCTTCGAGCCACTGCCCGGCGCCGACCGCGAGCGCCTTCTTCTGCACGACCTCGGGCACTCGGATCACGATCGGCGCATGCTCCCAGCCCGCTCAGGCGGAGGCGAGCGCTTTCTCCAGCTGAGCCATCACGCCCTGCCAGTGCGACCGCTGCGCCTCGCGCTCGTCGGCGTTTCGCAGGCGTTCCTGATGGAACGTGACCCTGGTGCCGCTCGAAGCCGCACGCAGGGCCACCTGCACCGTGCTCTCGTGGCCGGCCGACGGAGACCAGTGGGTCAGCCGCAAGCGGTCGTGCTCCCTGCGGCTGCGCAGCTCTCCGCCTGATCCGTCGCCCGCCCGCCAGGCGTCACCCTTCTCGGCCGGCAGCTCGGCGCCCGGACCGAGCCAGACCGAGGGCTGCCCGACCAGGACCTGCCACACCGCCTCGACCGGGTGGCGCAGCGTCTTGGACACGCCGATCTCCCACCCGACGTCCTTTGTCTCACCGACTGGCATGGTCTCCCTCGTTTCGTCGTCGTGTTCTCGCCTTGTTGCGGTTGCCGCAGCGGGACATCGCGCACCAGCGCCGGGCCCCCGGCCTCGACGTGTCGACGAACAGCAGGGCGCAGTCGTCGGCCCCGCAACGCTTCACCCGGTCGGCGTACGGGCCAGTCGCCAGTGAGATGGCGTCCCGAGCGAGCGCGGACAGCACCTGAGCGCCGGTGATGGGGCGGTGCAGCGCCACCGTGCGGGAGCCCTCGGCGTCGGCGACCAGCTGGGGAACGAGGTCGGCCGCCGTCGCCGTTCGGTTGACGGTGGCCGTGGCCTCTGGGCTCAGCGGGATGCCGTCGGCGAGGAGGTTGGCGCTCTGCCACAGGGCCTCTCGCAGCTCACGGGCCAGCACCAGCTCGCCGGCCTCCACGACCACGTCGTCCGGCTCGGCTCCGGCCGCGATGCCTGATGTGCAGGCCCAGGCGGCCAGATCACGCGGCGTGTGCAACGTCTCCCAACGGGCCCGCTCACCTGCGCCGCCCGTGTACACGAAGTCGATGCAGGCGGCTCCCGTAGCCACCTCGAACCGGATTCCGTCGGCCGAGACCATGGGGACGTTTGACCGCACCGGCATGGCACCAGTATAACCGGTTACCCCAGTCGGATCAATGAAGGAGCACGCCATGGCCGTCACCCACGTCAATCCCGAATCGCTGCACACCAACCCGGCGTTCTCGCAGGCGACGGTCGTCGAACCGGGGACCCGGCTGGTGTTCGTCGGTGGCCAGAACGGCGTCGACGCCGGCGGTGAGGTGGTCAGCGACGAGCTCGGCCCGCAGACCGAGCAGGCGCTGCGGAACCTGCTGACCGTCCTGGAGGCGGCCGGCGCATCGCAGGAGCACGTGGCCAAGCTGACGATCCACGTCGTGGCGGGCGCCGACATGCGGGAGGGCTTCGCCGCGTCGGCCAAGGTCTGGGGCCACCACGCCACCGCCATCACCGTGCTCACCGTGGCCGGGCTCGCCAACCCCCACTACCTGGTGGAGATCGACGCCATCGCCGCCCTCTGAGCCCGCCGGTCCGCCCTGGCGCGAACCGGTGCGCGACGATGAGGCCGTGGGGGCGACGCAGGACTACACCGCGGTGGTCGTCGCGGGGCCCAAGAGGCGTGTGCTGGTGCCGGTGCCGTTCGATCCCGACGCGGTCTGGGGCGCCAAGCCCGACCATCACGTCGCCGGCACGGTCAACGGCATGGCCGTTCGTGCCGTGCTCGAGCGCTCCGCTGGTGGCGCAGCCTTCGTGCTCGGTGCGGCCTGGCGTCGGGACTGCGGCGTGAGCCCGGGGGACGAGGTGACGGTGACGCTCTCGCCGGAAGGGCCGCAGCGCGGCGACCTCGACGCCGACGTGGCCGAGGCGCTCGAAGCCGACCCGCAGGCCGGCGCCTTCTTCGACTCGCTGGCGCAGTTCTACCGGAAGGCGTACCTGCGCTGGATCGACGGCACCAAGCGCCGTCCCGAGGTACGAGCGGAACGCATCGCCGAGGTGGTCCGCCTGTGCCACGAGGGCGTGAAAGAACGGGGAGCAGCATGACGACGTACGTGTTGGTGCACGGGGCATGGAGCGGCGCCCACACCTTCCGGCTGGTGCGCCCGCTGCTGGCCGCGCGAGGGCATGGCGTCTTCACGCCGAGCCTCACCGGCATCGGCGAACGAGCGCACCTCACCAGTCCCCAGGTCGACCTGTCCACGCACATCTCCGACGTGGTCAACGCCGTGCTGTACGAGGACCTGCGGGACATCGTGCTCCTCGGGTACTCGTACGGCGGCATGGTCGTCACGGGGGCCCTCGAGCACATCGGCGACCGGGTGCACCACCTCGTGTACCTCGACGCCTTCGTGCCGGCCGACGGGCAGTCGCTCTTCGGCCTCGTCGGCCGACCGGTTGCGGACGGATTCACGATCGGCGAGGAGTGGCTGGTGCCGCCCCCACCCCGTGAGTTCGACGACCCGGTCGAGGGTGCCCTGATGGCGGCGCGGCGCACGCCGCACCCCCTCCGTTGCTTCACCGAGGCGGTGCGGCTGCGCCGCCCGCTCGAGGAACATCCCTTCGGTCTGACCTACATCCGCGCCACCGCCGACGCACCCACCAGCCCCGGCAGCGGGCCGTTCGACGTGGCCGCGGCCCACGCGCGCACGTCGCCGGCATGGGAGTACCGGGAGGTCGACACCAACCACATGGTGGCCAGCAACCGGCCCCGTGAGCTGGCCGACCTCCTGCTCGAGGTGGCCTGACCTAGCTGCGGGCCAGCGCCATGGGCCCGAAGTACAACAGGTCGTCGTCGACGGCGATGGTCATGCCGCCGGGATGGTGGCCCGGGCGGGCGAAGGCGTCGTCGCCGACCCGACGAAAGGTGAGCGGCTGCGGTTCACCCAGGGCCTCGGCGTGCAGCTGCAGGGTGTCGCCGGCTCGTCCAGCGGGGGTGCAGGGCGGCGTAGTCGAGCAGCTCGTCGGCCGTCGTCCACCAGCGGGAACCGGCGGCCGACGCCGAGGCGGCGTACACGTCAGGCACCGGGCGGGCCGGCTCTCCGGGCGCAGCCCCGTGCCCGAGCGCGGCACCCGCCGGCATGCCGAAGGCGAGCGGTCGCCGCAGCAGCCGATCGGCCCCCAGCTCTTCGCAGCCGCCGCCGCAGCACCGGCGCAGCAGCAGGTCCAGCACCGGCCATCCTGCGTTGCAGTAGGAGAACCGACCTGGCGCGTGGACGAGCGGCATGGCGGCCACGCGTGCGACGAACGGCTCGAGCTCCTCGTCCGGCTCGGGCAACAGGTTGGGCCGCCCGGTGGTCGAGCCCATCAGCGCTCTCGGGGTGTCGCTCCAGAGACCCGCGCCCTGCTCACTGCAGGGCGTGTCCAGGTCTACCTCTCCTCGCCGGGCGGCGTCGACGACCGCCAGGGCCACGAGTGACTTGGTGATCGAGCCGGCGTGGAACGGCGTCGTGCGCCGCACCGGTTCGGTGCCGCCCGCCTGCAGAGCCCCCCAGGGCACGACGAGTCGGTCGGCGCCCCGCAGCAACCCCACCTGGGCGCCCGGCACGGAGAACCGTTGGGCCTCCTCGTCCAGCCGCGATCGCACCCGATCCGCATCCGCGGCGCGAACGTACCGTCAGGTGCGTCGCCGGCGGAGGGCTGCCTTCGTCGCATGGGCACGCGACGCCCGGGCGCCGAGCACCCCTGCGATGGGGTCGTCCAGCGCGGGCAGCCGGAAGTCGCCGATGGTGGCTCGCAGCTCGGCCTCCAGCAACGACTCGATCGTCTCCCGGGTGATCGGCTGGGCCGGCAGCGCGTGCCGACGGCGCAGCGCGCGGAGCTCACGGGGTCCCTGGTGGAAGAACGCCGCGGCCGAGGCGTGGTCACGCCGCAGGGCCGGGAGCATCACGGGCGGGCGCCGCCGGCCGGCGAGCTCGGCCAGCCGGTCGAGCAGCCGAGGGCTCTGGCCGGACAGCAGGCGGTGCAGCTCCGTCGCCAGGTCGTCACCGAACGGCACGACCACATCGACTGGTGGCGAAGGACCGACGATGGCGGCCGGGTACGCCGCACGTTCGTCCTCGTCGCCCGCCGCCCACAGCAGGCGAACCAGGGCGGCGTAGCCCTCGCTGCAGGCGATGGCCCGGCGCGAGCTCACGCCCGTGCCGAGGTGCGGGAAGCACCCGTAGAGGCGTGCCGACCGAGCTGCGCCGGCGGCCGCCGCGGTGGAAGCGGCGGGCGTCGCGGTCAGCACCAGGCGGACGTCCCGCGTGGCCGAGCCCGCCGCCGTGGCGATGTACACCCACCGGCCCTCGGTGGTCAAGGACCGGTTGAACAGAGGACGGAAGGAGACGATGAGGTCCGCCTCCCGGCCCGCGGCCGCTTCCTCGTCGGCGCAGGTGTCCCAGCGCGCCTCCGCGATCGAGGAACGCCAGAGCGACATGCGAGCCGTGCCCCCACCGGCAACGGATCGCGCGTGTTGCTGCAGGCGGCTCCGGAGGTTGGCCGCCTTCCCGATGTAGAGCAGCTCGCGGTCGTCCACGACGAAGAAGTAGACCCCGGGTTCGGCCGGGGCGGCGGCGGCCGCCGATGCGATCGGGTGCACACGACCGGTCTACCAAGGGACGCTGCGGTGGGACGGTCAGGCCAGGGCAGAAGCGGCGTTGTCGGCGAACTGGGTGCGGTAGAGGTCGGCGTAGCGGCCCCCGGCGGCGAGCAGCTGCACGTGTGAGCCCTGCTCCACCACCTGCCCGGCCTCGATCACCAGGATGGTGTCGGCGGCCTTGATGGTCGAGAGCCGGTGGGCGATCACGATCGCCGTGCGCCCGGCCAAGGCCGCGGCCAGCGCATCCTGCACGGCCACCTCCGACTCCGAGTCGAGGTGCGCGGTGGCCTCGTCGAGGATCACGAGCCGCGGCTCGGCCAGGAGGAGGCGGGCGATGGTGAGCCGCTGCCGCTCACCGCCCGAGAGGCGGTAGCCACGCTCGCCCACCACCGTGTCGAGGCCGTCGGGCAGCGACCGCACCAGGCCGTCCAGCCGGGCGCTCGTGAGGGCGTCCCAGATCTTCGCCTCGTCGGCCTCCGGGGCGGCGTAGGCCAGGTTGGCCCGGATGGTGTCGTGGAACAGGTGCCCGTCCTGGGTGACGACGCCCACCGCCCCCCGCAGGTCCTCGAACGTGAGGTCGCGGACGTCGACGCCGGCGATGGCCACCGTGCCCGCGTCCGGGTCGTACAGGCGAGGCACCAGTGACGCGATGGTCGACTTGCCCGCGCCGGAAGGCCCGACGAGGGCAACGGTCTGGCCCGCCTCGATGCGGAACGAGACGCCGTGCAGCACCTCTTCGCCCAGCCGGTCGTCGAGCACGGCCACCTCCTCGAGTGACGCCAGCGACACCTTGTCGGCCGAGGGGTAGGCGAAGCGGACGTCGGTCAGCTCCACGGTCACCGGCCCCTGGGGCAGAGGCAGGGGGTGGTCCGGCTCCTTCACGAGCGGCTCGATGTCGAGCACCTCGAAGACCCGCTCGAAGCTCACCATCGCGGTCACCACGTCGAGCCGGGCGGTGGCCAAGGCCGTGAGGGGGGCGTAGAGGCGGCCGATGAGCAGCGCCATGGTGACGACCGTGCCCGGCGCCAGGTCGTTGCGCAGCGCGAGGTAGCCACCGAGGCCGTAGATCAGCGCCAGAGCCAGGCCCGAGACGAGGGTGAGGGCCCGCAGGAAGACCTCGGCCGCCATGGCCGAGCGCACGCCGATGTCACGCACCCGCGTGGCCCGGAGCCCGAACGCGTCGGCCTCTTCGGTCGGCCGGCCGAACAGCTTGACCAGGGTGGCGCCCGGGGCGGAGAAGCGCTCGGTCATCTGCGACGTCATGGCCGCGTTGTGCTCGGCCGCCTCCCGCTCGAGCAGGCCGACGCGGGCCCCGACGCGACGCGCCGGGATCAGGAAGACGGGCAGCAGCACGACGGCCAGCAGCGTGATGATCCACGACAGGCGCAGCATCACGCCCAGGGTCAGCACGAGCACGATCACGTTCGTGACGATGCCGGACAGGGCGGATGTGAACGCCCGCTGGGCGCCGATCACGTCGTTGTTGAGGCGGCTGACGAGGGCGCCTGTGTGGGTGCGGGTGAAGAAGGCGATCGGCATGCCTTGCACGTGCTCGAAGACGCGCCGGCGAAGGTCGAGGATCAGGCCCTCACCGAGGCGGGACGAGGTGTACCGCTCGAGCAGGCCCACACCGGCGTCGAGCAGGGCGACGAGCGCGATCAGCACCGCGAGCAGCACGACGGTGCGCTGCGCCTCCCGCTCGACGATGGCGTTCACCGCCCGGCCGGCGAGCAGGGGTGTGGCTACGCCGAGCATGGCGGAGATGGTGGCCAGCACCAGGAACGTGATGATCGTGCGGCCGTGAGGCCGCGCGAAGTCCAGCACCCGGCGACGGGTGGCCCGACCGACCGACCGCCGGGCTCGGCCGTCGGCTTGCATCGCGCTGTGCAGCGCCATCCAGGTGTTGATCTCGCTCATGGACGGCCACCATAGAAGTTCAAGTTCGCTCGAGGTCAAGTACTGTCTCCGGCATGCCCGCCACCATCACCATCGGTGCGCTGGCGGAGCGCACGGGGGTCTCACCATCGGCCCTCCGGTTCTACGAATCGGAGGGCCTGATCCACGCCACCCGGTCAGAGGGTGGGCAGCGCCGGTACACCCGCGACACGATTCGCCGGGTGTCGTTCATCCGGGTGGCTCAGCAGGTGGGCCTGCGCCTCGAGGAGATCAACACGGCGCTCGCCTCGCTGCCCGACGCCCGGACGCCGACCGAGAGGGACTGGCATCGCCTCTCCGCATCGTGGCGCCCCCGCCTGGACGAGCAGATCGCCATGCTCGAACGGCTGCGCGACCGGCTCGACGCCTGCATCGGCTGCGGATGCCTGTCGTTGAAGGTCTGCCACATCGTCAACCCGCACGATGTGGTCAGCGAGCGCGGCCCCGGGCCCCGGTACGTGCTGGACGGTGACCGGCTCTAGGTCCCGTCACGGCCATGGGCCTGAACGGAGGCTGGCGTCTAGCCCGCAGCGAGCTCCGAGGTGCAGAACGCACACCGTCGCGCCGCGAAGGGCACCGAGCTGAGGCACTGCGGGCAGTCCTTGGTCGTCGAGGCGACCTCCGGCTCGGTCTTCCGGCGGTTCATCAGCGCGGTGACCGGCTTCACGACGAAGAAGAAGATCACCGCAGCCACGATGACGAAGTTGACGATCGAGTCGATGAAGGCCCCGTAGCGGAGCTGCGAGCCGCCGACGGTGAAGGCGAGGTCGGCCCCGCTCTTCGAGGACCTCTTCGACGCTGACGGGTCGGTGGTGGTGCTGCTGCCCGCCGATCGGCTGGTGCCGGCTCGAGCGCTGCCCTTCGCCGCCGTGGTCGCCGCGGCCTCGGCCCAGGGAGCCTCGGCCTTCGGCTACCGCGTGAACGCCACCGGAGCCGTGGTGATGAACCCCTCGAAGTCGAGCACCGTCACCCTGGTGCCGGGTGACCAGGTGATCGCCATCGGCGCCCGCCCCTCGCACTAGAGGGCGGTCCCAAAGCGCTCGCCCCGCCGCACCTCCCTGGCCATCATGAGCCATGGCCTTGACGGTTCTCGCCACCCCATCGCCGGCGGAGGTGCTGCAAGAAGCGGGTGGCTTCCTGCAGAGCGACGCCGTGCGGCACAACCTGATCCTGACCCTGCTGCATGCCCGCGTCGCCAACCCCATGCCGGGGCGCTACTGGGTCGTGCGCTCCGACGGGGAGCCAGTCGGGGTCGCCTTCCAGTCCCCGGTCGACTACTTCGCCACGGTGACGCCGATGCCGCCCGAGGCCGTGGTGGCGCTGGTCGACGTTGTCGTCGAGTCCGGCGTCGTGCTGCCGGGCGTGAACGCCGAAGCAGCGACTGCGGCCCGTTTCGCCGGGCATTGGACCGAGCGCACGCGATCGGCGGCTCGCCCGCACCAGGGCCAGCGCATCTACGAGGCGGAGCGGGTGGCGGCCGCTCGAGCGGTGGGTGGGAGCCTCCGGCTCGCGGCGACGGCCGACCGCGACCTCTTGCTGCGGTGGTTCGAAGGGTTCGCGACCGACACCGGGGGCGGCGGATCGAGCGGGGCGGCGGAGGCCGTGGACCGCCGCTTACCGGCCGGCCACCTGTGGCTCTGGGACGACAGCGGCCCGAAGGCCATGGCCGGGCTGTCCGCCCCCGTCAGCGGGGTCGTTCGGGTCGGGCCCGTCTACACACCGCCGGAGCTGAGGGGACATGGCTACGCGTCGGCGTTGGTCGGCTCGCTGTCGGAGGCCGTCCTGGGGGACGGCAACCGCTGCATCCTCTACACCGACCTGGCCAACCCCACGTCGAACGCGATCTATCGCTCACTCGGCTACCGGGCGGTGGCCGAGGGCCTGATCTACCGCTTCGGCGAGCCGTCCTGACGCGACTCGGACCGGGAAGTCGTCGGCATCGACGACTTCCCGGTCCGGTGTGCTTCGTCACCCATGCCATAGGAGTCCGCTACGCCGTCATAGCGGGCCTCGGTCATCAGTCGAGCTCGTTCAGCACCTCGCCGATGATCTTCGTCGTCTTGTGGGCGGGCAGCGGATCCCCGCCTTCCGCCTCGGCCACCTCGGCGCTGAAGTCCTCGACGGAGTGCACCCCGCCGACGAGGACGTGCCGCAGCGCCTCGCCGGCTGCTTCGGGATCGTCGAGCGCGGCCACGGCCGGTGCGATGGCATCGTCGGGCGAGGTGGCCACCGTGTGCACCAGGCTCATGGCTTCCTCCCGGCCCGTGGCCGTGGAGAGCACCGGCTCCCGATCAGGGTTCTGCTGCAGGTCCCACTCCGCGAGCGCTTCGTCGTAGCCACCCTCGCCGGGCCGCAGCACGCGAGTGTTCGGCGCGACCTCCGCAGGAACCGCGTCTTCTCCTTCGCCGACAGGTGCAGCCGCCGAGGTGTCGCTGCCGTCGGTGTCGTCCTCGTCGTGCCGCCGGGGCTCTCGCACCGGGACGACGAGGCTGCCGTCCTCATTTCGAACGATGTCCATGGTGCAGGTCTCCTCGGCTCGACGATGTCTTGCGACGGCCCCACCCTACGGCCACCGTCGCCGGCGACGTCAGCGACGGCCCTGCGCCTCGAAGCGTCCGAACAGCGCCACCAGGCCGGCGAGCAGCACGGTCGGGGCGACGATCCACAACGGCCGCTCGAGCCACCATCGGGCCGACGGCACGGTCTCTCGTCCGAAGCCCAGGGGCCACAGCACGACGATGGCGGCGAGGTACGCGGTCATGTGCCAGAGGAAGAGCGTCATGATCCGGGCGTTGGCCAGGACGGTGAGCTTCCAGGCGAGGGGTCGCTGCAACCACCGGCTCAGCGCCGGGCGCAGGAGCAGCACGAGCCCGATGAGCCAGAACCCGACGAAGAGGTAGCAGAGCGTCGGCGGGTAGGCGTTCGAAACCATCTCGACGTCGGTCCCGAGCATGCTGCGTGGGTAGTGCCCGATGCCGGGGAACCACTCGAACCGGGCGTCCCCGGCCCAGCGGAACAGCCAGGGGTTGGTGAGCAACACGAGGCCGACCAACCCGACGCCGGCCATGGCGGCCAGCCGTGATGGGGGCCACCCGGCGGCGCTGCCGTCGCCGTAGAAGTGGCCCAGCTGGTGGGGGAGCAGGAACACGAACAGCACGTTGAGGTACCTCGCTCCCGACACCCCGCCGGCGAAGCCGATCACGTCGCCGACGACGGCACCGACAACGAGCAGGGCTGGCACCCACCACCGGAACCGTCGGTGCAGCGCCACCGTGAAGGGAGCGACGCAGACGACCACGAGGTAGGCGCCGAGGAACCACAGCGGCCCGAAGGGAATCGTCTGTCCGGGTGGGCGCACGCCGCGGAGCAGGGCCACGCCGCCGATCACCGGCTCGGTGGGAGCGCCCGTGTCGGTGAGGTGCAGCACCACCTGGATGACGGCCCACGCCACGAGGAACGCGGCGGACGGCACGAGCAGGCGGCGCGCCCGCGTGCGCACGAACGCCAGGGACGACCCGCCGCGACGCCGGTTGGACTGGTAGGCGACGAAGTTCGAGTACCCGCCCACGAAGAAGAAGACCGGCATCACCTGGAACACCCAGGTGGCCAGCCACAGGCCGGGCGCCTTCCCGACCGCGCTGGTCGAGCGGATCACGCCGTTCCTCCACGCGATGACGGCGATGGTCCAGTGGCCGACCACCACGGCGAGGATGCTGGCGGCCCGGAGGAAGTCGACGTAGCGGTCGCGCGAAGCGGGCGTGGCCTCGATCAGGTCGTCGATGCCGGCCGCCACGCCGGCAGGGTAACCCGGCTTGCTAGCCGTGCAGCGGGCCTCGTCCTGATTCGGCCGTCGACGCCCGGGCGCACACGATGCACCGGCGGGTGGCCGGCATGGCCGACAATCGCTCCTCGCCGACGGCTGCTCCGCACACCTCGCACCTCCCGAACGTGCCCGCCCCGATCCGTTCCGAGGCAGCATCGAGGGCGACGAGGTTCGCCGTCGCGGACTCGAGCAGCGCGGTGACGCGGGCGCGCTCGAAGCCGACGCTCGAGCCCTCGACGTCGTGCTCGTCGTCGGGCGGGTCGTCGTTCTGGGCCGCGATGATCCCGTCGAGCTCGGCCTGCAGGTCGGCAACCAACCGAGCCGCCTGGGCCCTTGCCGGGGCCAGCTCGTCTACGACGGCGACACGCCCTGGCGAAGGAAGGCCCACTGCGCCTCGTTGCACATCCGGGCGACTCCGAGGGGGAAGGCGTTGAAGCCGTGCACGGCTTCGGGATAGACCCGGAGATCGGCCTCCGCGCCGGCCATGGCCCAACGGGCGGCCATGAAGAGGCTGTCGTCGATCAAGGGGTCCATGGCGCCGACGGAGAACAGCGCCGGAGGCATGCCGGAGAGATCGGCGTAGAGCGGCGAGACCTCCGGTGCCCGACGCTCCTCGGCGGAGAGGTCGGGCAGGAAGCAGTCGTAGAACCACGCCATGATCGGTGTCGAGAGGATCAGGTTGCGGTTGCCCCACCGGCGCTGGCTCGGCGTCATGCTCAGGTCGAAGGCGCCGAAGACGAGGTTGGCGGCGACGAACGGCTCGACCGTGCCGTTCGCGTCTCGCAGCCGCAGCAGCGTGAGGGCGGCGAGGTGCGCGCCGGCCGACTCGCCTCCGATCAGCAGCCGATCCGCCGCGTCGGCACCGTACTCCTGCGCCGCCGAGTCGATGAGCCACCGTGCCGCCGCTTCGCAGTCGTTGGGGCCGGCGGGGAACGGGTGCTCCGGTGCGAGCCGGTAGTCGACGGACACCACCGCGACCGATGCCTCCGCGGCCAGCCGCCACAGGGCGACGTCCTGCAGGTGGGAGGAACCGAGCACCCAGCCCCCGCCGTGGATGTGGAGGTACACGCCGCGCACGTCACCCGGCGGCACGAACGTCCGCAGCCCGATGTCGTTCCCGGCCGGTCCGGTGATCGTCCGGTCGTGGCCCTGGTCCACCACGACAGGGGCAGGAAACGTGCCCCGGCCCTCGGCGCGGGCCGCACGGCTCTCGGCCGGGTCGACGGTGTGCACAGAGGGCGCCTTGGCGAGCAGCTCTTCGACGGCCGCGTTGAACGTCCGCGTCTCCTCGAGCATCGCCTCGTCTGCGTCCACCAGCGCCATGTGATGCCCCCTCGGTCTCGCCGGCGGACGCTATCGCCGTCGGCTGAGGCCGCGTCGCAGCGTCGTCAGCCGGTGGAGGGACGCGCCCGACCGAAGAGCTCGGCTCGTGGTCCGTCGGCGTGGTGACGAAGCCTGGCCAGCGATATGTCGAGGGCGGCCAGAGGGACGTTGCGGGACGACAGCAGCGGACCGAGCCACGCCACGAACTCGTCGAACACCCGGACGTCGTCGACGAGGATCGCCGCTTCCGCGAACCGCACGATGTACTCCAGGTCCTCACGGGTGCGTTCCACCTGCAGCGGCGTGTAGTCGGTCAGCAGGGTCGGGTGCTGAGCGAGCCGGGCCATCACGTCGTCGACGAGGCGCGACCGGTCCAGGGCGAGCTCGTGCGCGGCGCCCGCATCGGCGGTCGGTGTGCGCAGTGGCGAGACCCCGGCGCTTCGGACGAGGCTCACCCCATCCGCCGCGGTTCCCGCCCAGTGGTCGATGCCGAGGGCGTGAGCGCGGCGCTCGTCCGTGCCGAGAGCCCGCCCGCCCGCAACGACCGGCAGCCCGGCCTCGTGCGCCACCGTGACGGCGGCCAGCACCCCGTCGAAGGCCAAGGGTGTCGAGCAGCTCAGCACGACGACATCCGGCGACACACGAACGATGAACTCGGCCAGGTGGTCCCTCGGCACGGAGGCGCCGAGGAAGAACACGTCCAGCCCGTCGAGCTCCAGCACCTGAGCCGTGAGTCGAAGGGCCATGGTGTGCCACTCCCCTTCGGCACAGAGCGCGACGACTCGTGGACCGCCGGGGGCTGGCCTCCGCTCGTGCGACCCGAGCAGCGTCACCACGGTGTCCGCGGTGCCGCTGGCGGCGTGCTCGTCGGCGACGGAGTAGTCGTTGCGGTACCACCGCTCGCCGATCTCCGCCTGAGCGGGACCGACCAGACCAGTCAGGATGTCGGCCAGGGGGATGCCCTCGTCGGCCAGCGCAGCCGTCATGGCCAGCGCGGCGTGGAGCCTTCGACCGTGGAGGTGCTCGACGAGCTCGTCCACCTCCGAGGGCAAGATGGCTCGCGGTACGGCGCCGTCACCTGGCACTGCGGCGGTTGGCATCAGGCGACCTCGACGCGGTCCCGGCCGGCCTGCTTGGCGCGGTACAGGGCTTGATCGGCTTGCCTCAGCGCGCTGATGCCCCCGTCGTGGGCGACGGTGACCACTCCGGCCGAGAAGGTCACGGGCTGAGGCCGCGTTGCCGCCCACTGGGTGCGAAGGCGCTCGGCTGCCGCCAGCGCGCCGTCGATGCCGGTGCGGGGCAGCAGCAGCAGGAACTCCTCGCCGCCGAGCCGAGCGACCGTGTCGCCGGCGCGCGCCACCGCTTGAAGCGATCGCCCGAAGGAGCGCAGGACGCCGTCGCCGGCCTCGTGACCCAACGTGTCGTTCACCTTCTTGAAGAAGTCGAGGTCAACGAACATCACCGTGTCGCCGACGGCCAGGCGGCTGAGCACCCGCATGGCGAGGCGCCGGTTGGTGAGCCCGGTGAGCGGGTCGCTGGTCGCCGACGTCTGCAAGTACGCGGCGCGATGGATACGGCCGACCGCGACCCGACCATCCTCGACGAGGCCGGGCAGGATTCGCTCGAGCCGAGCGAGAGCAGGGCCGGTGGCGACCGGGAGCTGAGGCTCACCGACCCCGAAGCTGATGTCGACCGGGATCGACCCGCCGGGTCGCTCAGCGGCGGACGCCACGTCGCCGCCAAGGGCGCGGACGGCGGCGGCCATGGCGGCCGCGACGGCGTCGGGTGACGACGCCCGGAGGAACGAGCGCAGCGTGGCGATGAGGACGCTCGACGTGTTATCGGTGGTGCCCACGGCCGTCCCTCCTCGCATCGGTTCGGCGCCGGGGTACCGAGAGTCGGCACCCGTGTCCACGCGCGCAGATCCACTGGTCAGAGTAGGGGCGGCTTCTGAGCATCCGTACCCGGCTCTCCCCGCACGAACATCACTCGGCATGGGGTGCTCGAACTGAACGGGCGTCATGTCCGCTCCTGGATCAGGCTTCGTCCTCGTCGTCGACGGTGATGTCGAGAGCCCGGAAGACGGCGAGCGCGACCGGGGTGATCGAGTCGCTGCCGATGGTGACCCCGCGCAGGCTCTCGGCCCCGGAGATCCGGTCGAGGGTGGACCGGTGCAAGCGGCTGCCCCGAAGGTCGCACTTGGCCAGCTCCACCCCGGTGAGGTCGCAGGAGTCGAAGCGGGTACCGGGGAGCTTGGCGCCGTAGAAGTCGCTGTCGACGAGGTAGCAGTCCTCGAACTCGGCCCGCTCCCAGGTGGAGGTGCGGAAGTTGGCCCCGTCGATCTTGCAGCGGATGAACGCGACGTCATCGAACCGGGTGCCCGGCACCTGGAGGCCGGAGAGGCGACAGTCGCGCAGCTCGACTCGAGAGAGGCGGCAGCGGTCGAAGGTCACCCCCGACAGGTCGGCCGAGTCGATGGTGCAGTCGACGAGCGAGCTCCGTGACAGGTGGCTCCCCGTGAGCTGGGCTCGTTCGATGCGGCTGCCGGCGATCTCCACCAGCGCCACGTCCGCACCGGCGTGATCGCCGGTCAGCATCACGCCGTCGATCTCCGCGTCGTCCTCCAACCGATGCTCGTAGGGGGGCAGGTTCTCGGCCACGCGTGGCACGGCCCGCCCCCCGGGCTTCTGGCTCATGGCGCCGCACGCTAGGTGCGGTGCCTCACCGGGCGCGCCGTCGGGGTAGAGCCGCCTTCGTCCAGGGTGAGCAACGAAGGGAAGTAGAGCGATGGTAGCTATCGGCTACACGATCATGGGCGAGCAGGCCGGCCCCAAGCAGCTGGTGGCGGATGCCGTGCGGGCCGAAGAGGTCGGCTTCGACTTCCTGGCTGCGAGCGACCACTACTCGCCCTGGCTCGCCGAGCAGGGCCACTCGCCGTACACGTGGTCGGTGCTCGGGGCCGTGTCTCAGGCGACCGAGCGCATCGAGCTCATGACGTACGTGACGTGTCCGACGATGCGCTACCACCCGGCGGTGGTCGCCCAGAAGGCCGCCACCATCCAGCTCCTCTCGGACGGTCGCTTCACCCTTGGTCTGGGTGCCGGTGAGAACCTCAACGAGCACGTGGTGGGCCGTGCCTGGCCCCCGGTCGACGTGCGCCACGAGATGCTGGTGGAGTCGCTCGAGATCATCCGCCCGCTGCTCCAAGGCGAGACGGTGACGTTCCGGGGAACGCATCTCTCCACCGAGGGCGCCAAGCTGTGGGACCTGCCCGACGAGGCGCCGAGGATCGGCCTGGCCGTCTCGGGCCCACGCAGCTGCCAGCTGGCGGGCAAGTACGCGGACGCCATGATCGCCGTGCAGCCGGAGGCCGACCTCGGGGCGCAGTTCGACGCCGCCGGCGGCGGGGGCAAGCCACGCATCGGCCAGGTCGGGCTGTCGTACGACCCGGACGAGGCGGTGGCCACGAAGCGGGCGCTCGAGCAGTTCCGCTGGTTCACGGGTGGATGGGACGTGATGGCTGAGCTACCGGGACCTCGGCACTTCGCGTCGGCCTCCCAGTCCGTTCGCGAGGAGGACATCGCCGATCAGGTGCCGTGCGGACCCGACGTGGCTCGGCACGTGGCGGCCGTGCAGCAGTTCGTCGACGCCGGGTTCACGCACGTGGCTGTCGTGCAGATCGGCGGGGACACCCAGTCGGCCTTCTTCGACTGGGCTCGGGCCGAGCTCCTGCCGGAGCTGCGCAGGCTGGGCTGAGCCGGCGGTCGCCACCGCCGTGGCGACCGACGTACTCACCGCCCCACGGGAGGACGGGGTCCTGGGTGATCGTGCAGGCGGGATCTATGAGCTTCAGCAGGGTGTCGAGATCTCGGGCCGCCATCGCCTCGTAGACCGCTCGGACCACATCGACGTCGGACATGGTGAACATCCTCGTCGCTCGAGGCTGCGCTTGACATACGAACGCACGTTCGCTAACGTAGGAGCAGGCGCTCGGGACCGGCCGACAGGTCCCCTCGAGAAGTCCACTGGCCGCTTCGCCGGGCCCCCGTCAGGGAGCTGTCGGCATGACCGACGTTGATGAGGTAGAGAACCGATCGTTGAGCGCGAGCGCCCTGGATTCGTTCGTGGCCTTGCTGGCTGGGGCGGACCCCGCCCTGCTCGGTGGTCTCGACTGCATGGCCTTGTCGGAGCGCCTGGCTCGGGCGGAGAAGGCCTGTGCCTCGGCCAAGGTGCGCTTCGCGGCCCGGGCCGCCGAATGCGGAGCCCACCGTTCGCGGGGCTTTTCCTCCGCCGAGGAGTGGGCCGCCCGGACGACCGGGTCCTCGGCCGGGGCTGCTCGCGGTGAGCTGGCCCTGGCCGGCGTGACGCCGCTACTCGACGACGCGCGCGCTGACCAACGCAGCCAGATCGTGGACCGTGTGGAGATCCTTCATGTCCTCCTGGCCGAAGAGCACGTCGTAGTGCTCCTGCAGCTCGATGGCCAGCTCGACCAGGCGGAAGCTGTCGGTCACCAGGTCGGTGAGCACCGCGTCGGGGCTCACCTTGGCCTCGGGCACGTCGAGGATGTCGGCCACCTTCCGGCGGATGTCGTCTGTCGTGACGGTGGTCATCGGTCGTCCGTTCGGTCGGTGTCGGTAGGAGAGGGCGAGAGGAAGCCCAGGCGGCCCTCGTACTCGACGAGCGCCTGCGCGTACACGTCTTGATCGGCTTGTCGGTAGCGCTTCAGCGTGGCATCGATGTGGTCCTTGCCGAACCGGGGCTCGAGGTCGACGAGGGCATCGCGCACCCACTGCACGTGCCAGCGCTCGTCCTCCATGATGCGGTTGATGGTGGCGCCGATCTCCGGCTGCAGGTGGGGCACGGCCAGGTGCTTGGCGTACTGGTTGATGACCCGCCGCTCGAACACCAACGTGATGGCGAGCACCTCCATCACGTTCATGGGAAGACCCACCGCCTCCAGGTAGCGGTCCTGGTAGGCGTCAGCCAGCTTGATCGGCCGCGATCCGAGCTGGTCGATGCACTCGGTCCAGTACCACGCATGCTGCGCCTCGTCGGCGAAGTGCTTGGTGAGGTCGTGCTGGATGGGCCCGGGCTTGAGGGCGCGTGCCAGGCGCCCGAAGAACAGCGAGCCGTTGATCTCGGACGAGCGGTAGAAGCTGAGCAGGAACAGCTCGTCCTCAGACAGCGGCATGGTGCCTCGCCTTCGTTGGGTTCACCCTCATGGCCGGCGCAGAGCACACCGCGACGGTCAGGAGGCCGGAGGCGACTTCGACGGTCGAGTAGCGGAGCGTCTCACCACGCGGCCCCCGGGCGGTGCCCAGTACGGCTGTCGGGTCGTCGATGCGGAAGTCCACGAGCGCGCAGCTCAGGTTGTGGGGCGTGGCCTTGTACAACGCCTCCTTCACCGTCCACAGACCCAGCAGGTCCGCAGGGCCGGATGCCGCGGCGAGCTCGTCGGGGGAGAGGAAGAACCGGGCGGCACGGGCGTCCGGCGCTCGTCCGCGAGGTTCGAAGTCGATGCCCACCCCGAGGGGTGGAGAGCCGTCGAGCGCGTGCCCGTGCCCTATCCGTGCCGCCCAGGCCGTGCCGCCGGCGTGGGTCAGTGAGAGTCGAGGGTGGGGGAAGGTGAGCGTGGAGGTGTCGAAGCCAGGGGGTAGCAGCGCCTTGAGCGCCGCTCGCCCCAGCAGCCAGTCGTGTCGTCGGGCCTCCGAGCCGAGGTGCTGCCAGGCCACGCGCTCGCCGGCGGTCACCGTCTCGGTGGACAGTGGCTGCGACGCCTCGGCCAGGCGCACGTCCACGCCGAGGTGGCCGAGTGGGTGCAGCTGGTCAGACATGGGCGGCTCGCCTCCCCCAGCGCGTGGCCACGAGCTGGTGGCAGGTGGCGCGCACGAGCGATGCGGCGTCCGGCGCTTCGTAGTCGTGGAGCGCAGAGCGGAGTCGCGAGTTGTCGAGGTCCTTGGTCACGTAGAGCTGCCGGGCGAAGGGCGCCACGTTGGCCAGAGCCTGGGTCACGAGGCTGCCGGCGAAGCCGGTGACGCCGTCCACCATCAGGTCGAACGACTCCTCGTCGGCCAGCAGCGGGCGCAGGATGCGCTTCTTCCGGAAGTCGTCGACCGACTCGAACTCCTCGAACGCGATGTCGAGCAGCTGGTCGAGGGTGATCGAGGCCGAGCGGTCGTGGGCCACGTGGTAGATGCCACCAGGGCAAGCGGGGTCGGTGAGCCGCCGAACGGCGTCGACCGCAAAGGCGCGGGTGACGAAGTACAGCGGCGTGTCCCCACACCCGGGCAACAGCGCCAACAAGCCGTAGAAGCACAGCTTGAGGGTCTCGTGGAAGGCGTTGTGGTGCGTGACCGCGCCGGTGTCGTCGTCGGCGGCCACGGTGGCGACGCGCAGCACCCGCCATGGCAGCTCGTCGGCCTGGGCCAGCACCAGCTGCTCGGCCTCCCACTTCGACCACTCGTAGAAGTTGGCGAACCCGGCCTCGTCCGAGTGGGCCTCCTCGGCGATCCGGCCGACCTGCAGGCCCGAGGAGTAGACGGTGCCGACGAGGGTGAAGCTCTCGAGCTCGGGGCAGGAGCGGGCCAGCGCAAGCGCGTGGCGGGTGCCTTCGACGTTCACCAGTGCAGCCACCTCACGATCGACGTTGAAGCGGGTCACCGCCGCGCCGTGGACGACGGAGGTGATGCGCCGGCGCAGGGCCGGATGCACGGCGGCGAAGGGCTCGGCCTCGGTGAGGTCGACGGCGACGAACCGGGCGCGCTCGGCCAACGGCCCCAGTGCCGCCGCCACGTCGGAGCGGGCCGTGGACGAGCGCACGGCGAGCACCACCTCCATGCCGTCCGCCAGGAACCGCCGGCTCAGCTCGCGCCCCAGGTACCCGTTGGCACCGGTCACGAGCACCAGCCCCTCGCCGTTCTCGCCGCCAGAGGACCCGCTGTCGCTCCGACGCGGAACAGGATTCATGTCCCCACCTTCGGCCACCCAGCCGGGTCGGCGCCGAAGCTACGGACGAACACGGCCAGCCAGCGTTCGATGCCGAAGGCCATGCAGGCGGTGTGCACCGGTTCGCCACCCGCGGCCTCGATGGAGAACGCCCGACCGAAGTGGTCGTGGTGCAGGTTGCGGGACGCGATGGCGAGGCGGTCGTCGAAGAGCAGCTCGTGCTTGGTGGGGTCGACCCGCTGCATCAGGTACTGCGGGTTGCTGGACGGGCGGAAGAAGGGGTCGGTGGCCGGCGCCCAGTCGAGGCGAAGCCCCAGGTCGGCCACGAAGTCGTCGAGGAGCGCAGCGGCCCGGTCGAGGAAGGCCGCCGTCTCGCGAGCCGTCCCCATGCAGACGATCTCCCGCATGGTGAAGCTCCACTGCCGCTCGAGGGGCAGGTAGTGGCTCTCCCGCCGGAAGCACGTGGCCTTGGTGGTGAAGTGCCGACAGCCCTCGAACCGCAGCCCGCGGTGGTGGGCGTAGAGGTGGTAGCACGCAGCCGGGGTGAGGACGTCGTGCGAGGGCGCCAAGGCACCGAGGGCGATGCGGCCGTCGGGACCCACCGGGTCTCCAGCGGTGAAGCGGGCCAGGCCGGCCTCGTCGTGGTCGAGGCACACCGGGAAGGTGGCCAGGTGGGGGAACGACCGGAAGTAGTCGATCCGCTCCAGCTCGGCCGCGGAGATGAAGGGCGGGAAGCGCAGCTCGTCGGCCTGCCAGTGCGCGGCCATGGCCACGAAGCGCCGGTCGAGGCGGTCGGCCAGCCCGAGCAGCGGCTCGGAGAGGGTGGCCGAGCCGTTGTCCGTCCAGCGCAGGCCCGGCACGTCCACCAGCTGTGGGACGTCCGTCAACTGCCGAGCCGGTCGGCGAGGAAGGTGGCGTAGATGGTGTCGATGTCCCGGAACACACCCGGCCGCAGAGACGCCGGGTCGAGCGGCGCACTCCTCATCTCCTCGACCACCAACAAGAGGTCGGTGATCTGTAGCGACGTCACGAGGCCGGAGGCGATCAGCGGCGTGTGGTCGTCGAAGTCGTCCGGCACCGCTGCTGCGGATCGTTCCCGCACCCAACCCCGCAGTGCCTCTCGGGCTGCGGCTTCGGCGGACGCGCCCGCGGTCACGACAGCACCGGGGCCTCGAGGATCCCCGCTTCGTAGAGCCAGCGGAGGGAGCGGGCGGTCAGGGCGGCGCGGTGCGCGGCGGTGGCCGGGTGATCCCATGCCTGGCGGGCCGTGGCGTAGGGGTCGGGGAACCCGGCGTCCCGGTACACGTCCGGGTTGTAGTACTCGCGCCAGGTGGCCATGACGTAGCCCGCCAGGTGGGCCCGCACACCTGCGACCGTCTCGTCCGACCAGCCGGGCGCATGCCACCGCCAGAGGTGCTCCACCAGGCGGCGACCGAAGACCAGATGGCGGGTCTCCTCGTCGTGGTGGTTGGCGTTGATCCGTCGGGCCACCGGCGCCAGGCGGTCGTCACGTCCCATGGCCGAGTTGTAGCGGTCGACCAGCTCCTCGAACACGGCCACGCGGGCGAAGAACAGGAGGTCCTCCTCGCCGGGCGCGTGCTCGCGCGGGAAGGCGACCTTGCGGTCGGGGTAGATCTTGCCGCCGTAGCGGAGGCAGAAGGTGGCGAACCAGATGCTGTGCTGGTTCTCCTCGTCGAGGAAGTGGTGGAGGTACTCGGCCACGTCCTCCAGCCCCGGTTGGTACAGGCGCCGGGCGATGCCTTCGATGAGCAGCTTCTCGCCGTGGATGTTCAGGCTGTAGAAGCCGACCGCCTCCCAGAAGCTCAGCTGGCGCCGGGCGTGGTCGTCGAGCGAGTCCCACAGCGGCGTGCCGTAGACGGAGATCAGCTCCGGGCTGGTGAACCACTGCGCCCGATCGAGGGAGTCGGGCTCCGGCCAGTGCGTCGTCTCGTTCGGGTCTCGCGGTGAGCTGCGTGAGACCGTGCTCAGCCTCAGCACTGTCTCGGCCAGGCTCTCCGGGCTCATGCCTTCTCCAGCAGGACGCCCTGCCAGTTCATCCCGTACCCGGCCATGACCAACAGGACGACCTGACCCGGTTGCACGACGTTCGAGGCCGTGAGGTACGCCAGGTTGACCACGTTGTCGCCACTGATCACGTGGGCCACGTCGGGCATGGACGGGCACAGGACCCGGTCCGCCGGGATGGCCAGGAGCCGAGCGAGGATCTGCCAGGCCTTGGCGTTCGTGTTCTGTGGCACCACCCAGTCCACCTCGCCGGCGGTGCGGCCGACCTTGGCCAGGAGCTCGGTCACCAGCCGGTGGGTGTACGAGAAGTAGGCACCGACCGTCTCGTCGTCGTCGGCGGTGACCATGGCCCCGTTCGTCACCTGGTGGGCGGCCAGGAGCTTGTACGCCCCGACATCCTTCGTCACGGTGCAGGCCGCGGCGCCGTCGGAGATCAGGTTGTAGGCCTGCTCGTAGAGCGCCCCCGGTGGGAAGCGGTCGGCGGTGACGCACAGCACCCGGCGCATGTCCGGCTCGGTGGCCAGCAGTCCGCGAGCCACCCGGATCGAGCCGAGCATGCTGGTACAGGCCTGCTGGTTGAGGCCGAGGACGATGGCGTCGTCGAGGCCGAGGTCCGCCTGCAGCCGGCTGGCCGGGTAGTCCATCAGGTGCTTGACGTCCTTCGACCGGTCGAAGCGGGCCACGTCGCCGACGTTGCCGTTCAGAGGGAGGCATGTCGCGTAGACGATGGCATCAGCCCCGGAGGACCGATCGCCCATGCCGGCGACCGCAGCGGCGGCCAGGTCGTACGAGCTCTGCTCGTCGTCGCAGACGTGGTGGTACCGGAACCCGGCGTCGAGCAGGCCGGCGGCATCGGTGCGGGTGTGGCCGGCGGCCACCGTGTCCTCCACGCTGAGCTTGCGATGACCGAGCGAGAAGCAGAAGTCGTCGACGTAGACGGGTTCCAGGGTCCGGGGCCCGCTCATGCCGCATCGCTGCCGAGCTCCACCACCCTGGCTACTTCGTCATGGCGGACGGTGCCCTTGAGCGTTCGGGGCAGTGGTCCCTCGCAGACCTCGATGCGGGTCGGCCGCTTGTAGCCGCTCAGCGGGCTCGTGCAACGAGCCACCTCCGTGCGCATCTCGTCCGCCAGTGCCTCCGGGCTGAGCCCCCGGGCCCGTACCTCGGCGTGGGGGACGACCACGGCACATACCTCCTCCCGTCCCGTTGCACCGGCCCGCACGGCCACCACGCACGCCTCGGCGAACCACCGGCTCTCGCTCAACAGGGCCTCGACCTCCTCCGGCTGTACCTTCTTGCCGCTCTCCAGCACCACCAGCCGCTTGGCCCGCCCGGTGACGTGCAGGAACCCGTCGTGGTCGAGATGGCCGAGATCGCCGGTGCGCAGCCAGCCGTCGCCATCGACCGCCTCGGCCGTCCGGGCTTTGTCCTCCCAGTAGCCGAGCATGACGCCGGGCGACCGCACCACGATCTCGCCATCGGGTGGATCGATGCGGACCTCCGTGCCTGGTAGAGGGCGGCCCACCGAGCCGAGCCGGTGGTGTCGGGCGGTGTTCATCGACACGGTCGGGGCCGCTTCGGTGAGCCCATAGCCGGAGTACACGGCAATGCCGCGGTCGCCGTAGCGCTCGACCAGGGCCGGGTCGAGGGGGGCGCCGCCGCAGTACAGCGTTCGCAGACCGGATCCCGCCACCCGCGACTCGAGGATCCGGACGAGCAGGGGCACGGCCATCATCGACTGCACCTCGCGCTCGCGGATGATCTCCACGATCTCGTGCGGCATGAGGGTGCCGGCGAAGGACACGGTGGCGCCGGTGCACAGCGCCGGAAGCACGCCGCAGCAGAGCTCGAGCAGGTGGTGAGCCGGGAGCACCGACAGCCAGCGCTCGGCCAGGTTGGCGCTCTGGGCCACGACCGCCGAACCGACGCTGTACGCCAGGTTGGCGTGCGAGAGGGTGACGCCCTTGGGCCGCCCCGTGGTGCCAGAGGTCCAGACGATGAGGGCGGGGTCGGTCGAGGTGCCCGCCGATGCAGGCGCCGGCGCGGCCGGCGGGTCGAGGTCGCCGGCTCGTCCGGGTCCGGCTCCGAGGTCGTCGAGGTCGAGGTGGGCACCTTCGTAGAGCCCTGGCGGCACGCCGCCCCGGGCGATGACGGCCACGGGCCGGGTGTGGCGCAGCACCGGCGCCAGCTCGCTCGGCGTGAGCCCCGGGTCGAGCGGCACGGCGACGCCACCAGCCCGGAAGATGCCGAGCAGGCCCGCCACCCAGTCCGGGCCGGAGGTTCCGATGAGCGCAACCCGATCGCCTGGGCCGGTGCCCTTGGCCATCAGCGCCGCCGCAACTCGAGCGCACCGGCGGTCGAGCTCGCCGTAGCTCCACTCCTGCCAACCGTCGACCGTCCGCATGGCGACGGCCGGCCGGAGCGGGTCGCCCCCCAACCCGGTTCGTAGCCGCGCCTCGAACCGCCGCTGCTCGCTCACGGGACCAGTGTGCAGGGTGGGATGCCGGGCCACACCGCGCACGCCGCCGGAGCTCAGGCCCGGGGCGGCCGAGACCGACCACTTACCATGAGGGGCGATATGGGCGATTCGGCGCAGGCACCTCCGCAGCACCTCGCGCGCACCGTGCTGCCGGGCGCGGCGCAGCAGCGGCTGTTCTTCGCCCAGGTGCGGGAGGACCCTCGCATCGAGATCGAGGCGCTCGCCGTGGGAGGCGACGAGACGGCCGTGGTGGTGAGCTCCGGCGGTTGCACCGCGCTGTCCCTCCTGGCGGCCGGCGCCGGCAGGGTGGTGGGGGTCGACCTCAACCTGGCCCAGAACCACCTGGTCGAGCTGAAGGCGGTGGCCCTGGGCGAGCTCGATGCGCCCCAAGCGGTGGCCTTCCTGGGCGGATCGGAGGCGCGTGGGGCGTGGCGCCGCTCGACCTACGCCCGCCTCCGCCCGGGCCTGTCACCGGACGCTCGCGCCTACTGGGACGCGCGCCTGCGGCCGCTGGGCCGGGGCGTGCTCGGCGCCGGCGTGAGCGAACGGTTCATCCACCTCATCGTCGTGGCCATCCGGTTGCTCGTGCACCCGCCGTCGCGCATCCGTCGGCTGCTGGCCTGCCGCACGCTCGTCGAGCAGCGCGACCTCTACACCCGCGAGTGGGACAGCCGGCGGTGGCGACTGCTGTTCGCCGTCCTCCTCAACCGGGTGGTCTTCCGGCACACCTACGACCCGGCCTTCTTCCAGCACGTGGAGAACCCGAGCTTCGCCCGGCACTTCCGTGGGCTGATCGAGCACGTGCTGGTGAACGTGCCGGTGGCCGACAACTACTTCGTGCACCACATGCTCACCGGCGCCTACCCGCACCACGAGCCCGAGGGCGTGCCTCCCTACCTCCAGGCCGGGGCCTGGCCGTGGGCCGGCCGGCTCCACGACCGCCTCGCCCTGGTCGACGGCTCCTACGGCGACTACCTGCGCACCTGCCCCGACGCCAGCATCCACGCCTTCGCCCTCTCCAACATCTGCGAGTGGCTCGACGCAGCCCAGATCGACGACCTGCTGGGCGAGGTCAGCCGTACGGCGGCTCCGGGCGCCCGGCTGGTGCTGCGCAACTTCGTGGGGTGGACCGAGATCCCTCCGCGCTGGCGCGACGTGTTCGTCGAGGACCAGGCCCGCAGCGAGGCCCTGATCCGGGGCGACCGCAGCGGCGTGCAGCGCCGGGTCGTCTTCTGCCGGGTGCTTCCCGCCGATGCAACCCGGAACACCGCCCGGATCGAGGTGCCCGCCGTGCGCCCCGCGACCGCGGCGGACAACGCCGCGCTCGTCGAGCTGGCCGAGGCCTGCCCGATGGAAGGCGACATCGGCATGTGCGTGGAGCGGGCGCCGCGCTTCTTCGCCCTCAACGAGCTCGAGGGTGACCGCTTCGAGGTCGCGGTGGTGGACGGTTCCGCGGGCCGACCCGTCGGGTGCGTCGCCGTGGCCGAGCGCACCGTGTACCTCCATGGCCGGCCGACGCCGACCATGTACGTCGGCGACCTCAAGGTGCACCCCGACCACCGGGGCACGCCGGCCGCCGACGCGTTGAGCGCCCACGCCAGGGAGCGATGCCTCGACGACGCCGGCCACGACCGGCCCACGCTGGTCACCATCCTCGCCGGCAACCAGTCGATGGAACGGCGCCTCGGCGGCGCCCGCGGACTGCCTCACCTCACCCGCTTCGCCACCATCCGCTCGCACTCGGTGAGCCTCCTCTGGAAGCGCCGGCCGCCGCCGTCCGAGCGGCGCGTCACCCGTGCCGGCACGGAGGACCTCGAGGAGATGGCCGACCTGTGGCAGCGGGTGGCGCCCGGGCGCCAGTTCGCGCCGGTGCACGACGCCGGCTCGCTGGCGGCGTGGATCGAGGCTGCTCCCGGCCTCGACATCTCCTCCTACTTCCTGGCTCGGGGAGCGAACGGCCGCCTGGCCGGGTTCTTCGGTCTCTGGGACCAGGAGTCGTTCAAACAGCTACGGGTGACGTCGTACTCGCCGTCCCTGCGGGCGTTCCGGCTCGGGTTCAACGCGCTCGCGCCGGTGGTCGGCTCCACCCCGCTGCCCGCCGCCGGCGGACGGATCCGCTCCCTCACCGCCGTGCACGTCTGCGTGCCGCCCACCGATCCCGCCGTGCTGCGCGCCCTGCTCATCGCCGCCTACAACGAGCACCGGGGCCAGGGCTACTCGTTCTTCTCCGTCGGGCTCGACGTCTCCGATCCGCTCGCCGGTGCGTTCACCGGGCTGCTCGCCCAACCCACCGACGTGTGGGCCTGCACGGCCACCTCGGCCCGCCCGTACGACGGCCCGGCGCTCCACGACCGCCCGATGCACCACGAGATCGCCCTGGTCTGATCGGGGACGAGGTAGGTCAGTCCTCCTTGGTGTCGCGCTCCAACCGCTCGACCAGGTCCTCGGCGGCGTCGTCGAGGCGGTCGGTGAAGCTCTCGAGCGCCTTGGCGGCCCGCAGAGCGGCCGCCCGTCCGATCTGCATTGCCGGGGGCCCGGCCGTCTCGACCAGCCGGTTGATCATCGCGGCGACCCCGTCGAGGCCGCCCAGGCTACCGGTGGGGAAACCGCCCGCCCCGTGCTGGTGGTGTGCCTCCTCGACGGTCTCCGGTGAGGAGATCAGCTCGGCTGCGTCGTCCACGTCGGTGACCTCGACGCCCTCGTCGACCAGCTCGCCGTCCGCCACCGGCTCCTCCACCACTTCGTCGTCCGAGGCGGGCGCGGCGTCATCTCCGCCGCCGAAGCGGGCGGCGAACGCCTCGAGGTCGGGCTTGTCCTGCTCCACGGGAGGGTGGTGGCCCGGCTGGTTCTCCTCCGGCACCGGGCCGGTGCGGCCCTTGCCGGCCAGGGCCCCGGCGTCGTCGGCCACGTTGGCCGCCGCATCCTGGTCCTGGAAGGGCACCTTGCGCGAGCGGGCCAGGTTCGGATCCTGTGGATTCGACATGCATGTGCGATACCCGTCCGCAGGCCGCAACACACGACGGTCAGGACAGGTAGTACCCGCGCGAGAAGGCGGAGATGAACAGCATCAGGGCGGCGGCGCTGGCCGCCAACAGCGGCACACGGAGGCGCCGCACCCATGCCACGTGGGCCAGCCAGTCGCCCAGCACGGCGTAGCACGGGAAGGCGGCCAGGAGGTACCGACCCATGCCGGTGAAGTCCTTGCTGGCCACGGCGGGGAGGCCGACGACGAGCAGGGTGTAGACCCCGTAGCCCCAACCGAAGCGCCGGATCACCGCCGGCACCAGCGCCAGGGCGCCGACGGTGAAGACGGCCTGTGAGCCCAGCCGCACGTAGTTCAGCGGCGACTGCGGCAGCTGCATGGCTTCGAAGAAGTAGGCCTTGAACCAGGTGCGGGGGCCGGGCGGCTGGTCCCAGCCCGGCACGCCGGTCTGCTCGACGAAGGCCAGGGGAGCGTCGAAGCGGCGCCACAGGTAGAAGCAGTAGCCGGCCAGGCCCAGCACCGAGAGGGCGACGGCGAGGTCCTTCGGCCGCAGCCGTCGGGGGTCGATCCGCAACCGCCCGAGCGCCACGGCGCCACGCACCCGTGCCCCCGCAGCCTGCGCCGCTCCGGTCAGCACACCGCGGCGGGTGAGCATCACCACGGTGAGGCCCGCCACCACCGCGCCGCCCACCGGCCGCCCGGCCGTGGCGATCACGCCCACCAGACCGGCCAGCACGGGGCGGTCGTCCTCCAGCAGCAGGAAGGCTCCGAGGGCGGCCACCACGAAGAGGGCGTCCCCGTAGGCCGCGCCGAAGAGGTAGTAGGCGTACGGGTACAGCAGCAGCGCCAGCACGGCCATCCGGGCGCTGGCCGCGGACAGGTGGCGCAGGCACCATCGGTGGAAGAGCCAGGTGACGGCGAACCCGCAGGCGACGGTGATGAAGATGCCGGCGATCAGCACGTCGCGGAAGAGCCACTCCAGCGCCCTCATGGCGAGCGGATACGACGGGAAGAACGCCACTGGCGACTGCTGACCCGGTGTGTACGTGTAGCCGTCGTCCGCGATCGTGCGGTACCAGTGCGCGTCCCACCGGGACCAGCCGTCGAACCACGGCCGATCGGGGAAGGCACGCTCGTGCGGGATCGTCGACAGGATGCCGAAGTGGTCGAGCGACCAGGCCACGTTCACGAAGGCCACCACGACCAGCACGGCATGGAGGCCGAGCGGGAACCACCTGCTCCCCGCACGCCCCGTGGCTGACACCGGCGGCGAGCATATGCCCCAGGGTCGGACGCCCGACCGCCGGTACCCTCGAAACGTGGCTCCGACCGAGACGCCTTCCCTCCCGGAGCTGCAGGCTCGGCTGCCTCCCCTCATGCTGCGTGACCAGAGACGGCTGCGCTCCCGCCTCGACCGCGCCCGCTCGCTGCCCGACGCCAAGCGTGGGAACCTGCTGGCCGAGGTGGCCGGTGAGGTCGAGGCGGCCGAGCGGCGCTTGGCCCGGCGCCAGGAAGCGGTGCCGGCGCTGCGCTACCCGGAAGCGCTGCCGGTGGTCGAGCGGAAGGACGACATCCTGGCTGCCATCCGCGACCACCAGGTGGTCGTGGTGGCGGGGGAGACGGGGTCGGGCAAGAGCACCCAGCTGCCCAAGATCTGCCTCGAGCTCGGACGCGGGCGGCAGGGCCTGATCGGCCACACCCAGCCGCGCCGGCTGGCGGCGCGCACCATCGCTGAGCGCATCTCCGAGGAGCTCGAGTCTCCCCTGGGCGAGGCCGTGGGCTACACGGTGCGGTTCACCGATCGAGTGGGCGAGCGCACGCTCGTCAAGGTCATGACCGATGGCATCCTGCTGGCCGAGCTGCAGCGCGACCGCCAGCTCAGCGCGTACGACACGCTGATCATCGACGAGGCCCACGAGCGCAGCCTGAACGTCGACTTCATCCTCGGCTACCTCAAGCAGCTGCTGCCCCGCCGGCCCGACCTGAAGGTGGTCATCACCTCGGCCACCATCGACACCGAGCGGTTCTCCGAGCACTTCGCCGGCGCACCGGTGATCGAGGTCTCGGGCCGTTCGTACCCGGTCGAGGTCCGCTACCGGCCGCTGTCCGACGAGGCCGACGCCGACGACCAGTCCACCCCGTCCGATCGGGATCAGATCTCGGCCATCGGCGACGCGGTCGATGAGTTGGCCGGCGAGGGGCCCGGTGACGTGCTCGTCTTCCTGAGCGGCGAGCGTGAGATCCGCGACACGGCCGAGGCCCTCACTGCGCTGCGCCTCCGCGAGACGGAGATCGTGCCGCTGTACGCACGGCTGTCGGCGGCCGAGCAGCACCGGGTGTTCCAACCCCACACCGGCCGGCGCATCGTGCTGGCCACCAACGTGGCCGAGACGTCGCTCACGGTTCCCGGCATCCGGTACGTCGTGGACGCGGGCACTGCCCGCGTGTCCCGCTACAGCCGACGCACCAAGGTGCAGCGCCTGCCCATCGAGCCGGTGTCGCAGGCGGCCGCCAACCAGCGGGCCGGCCGCTGCGGGCGGGTGGCGCCCGGGATCTGCATCCGGCTCTACGCCGAGGAGGACTTCGAGAGCCGCCCGGAGTACACCGATCCCGAGATCCTGCGCACCAACCTGGCGTCGGTCATCCTGCAGATGTCGGCCCTCGGCCTGGGCGACGTGGCCGATTTCCCCTTCGTCGACCCGCCCGACAAGCGCAACATCGCCGACGGCATTGCCCTGCTCGAGGAGCTGGGTGCCCTCCACCCCGACGAGCCCGACCCCCGCAAGCGGCTCACCCCACTGGGACGCCGGCTGGCCGGTCTCCCGCTCGATCCCCGCCTCGGCCGCATGGTCATCGAGGCCGATCGGAACGACTGCGTGCGCGAGGTGATGGTCATAGCCGCCGCCCTGTCGATCCAGGACCCTCGCGAGCGGCCGGTCGCCAAGCGCCAGGCGGCGGATGAGCTGCACCGGCGCTTCGCCGACAAGGAGTCGGACTTCATCTCGTTCCTGAACCTCTGGGAGTACCTCCGCGAGCGCCAGGCCGAGCTCTCGTCGAGTGGGTTCCGCCGGCTGTGCAAGGCCGAGCACCTGAACCACCTGCGCGTGCGGGAGTGGCAGGACATCTACAGCCAGGTGCGGCAGATCGCAGCCCAGCTCGGCATCCGTGGCAACAACGAGCCGGCCGACCCGAAGGCGATCCACCGTTCGCTCCTCTCGGGCCTGCTGTCCCAGATGGGCGTCCGGAGCGAGGTGAAGCAGGAGTACCAGGGAGCCCGCAACGCCCGCTTCGCCATCAACCCCGGCTCGGCGCTGTTCAAGAAGCCTCCCAAGTGGGTGATGGCGGCCGAGCTGGTGGAGACCACTCGACTGTGGGCCCGGGTGGCAGGCCGCATCCAGCCGGAGTGGGCCGAGGAGCTCGGTGCCCACCTGGCCAAGCGCAGCTACGGCGAACCTCAGTGGCACGCCGATCGGGGCGCGGCCACCGTCCGGGAGCGGGTGACCCTCTACGGCCTGCCCATCGTCGCCGGTCGTGACGTGGGCTACGGCACCATCGACCCCGCCGGCGCGCGCCAGATGTTCCTGCAGCACGCGCTGGTCGAGGGCGACTGGTTGACGCAGCACACCTTCCTCGAGCACAACCGCAAGCTGGTCGAGGAGGTGCGGGCGCTCGAGGACCGGGTGCGCCGGCGGAACATCCTCGTGCCCGACGAGGTGCTGTTCGACTTCTACGACCAGCGGGTGGGCCGGGAGGTCCTCTCGGGACGCCACTTCGACAAGTGGTGGCGGAAGGCGCGGGCCAAGGACCCCGCCCTGCTCGACTTCACCCTCGACGTACTGGTGGGCGGGTCGGCCGGCGAGCTCAGCCTCGACGCGTTTCCCCAGCGGTGGCGGCAGGGCCAACTCGACCTCGCCGTCTCTTACCGGTTCGAGCCGGGCTCGGAGGACGACGGCGTCACCGTGCACCTCCCGCTGGCCGCGCTCAACCAGGTGAGTCGGGCGGGGTTCGACTGGCAGGTCCCCGGTCTGCGCCACGAGCTGGTCACCGAGCTCATCCGCTCGCTGCCCAAGACCATCCGTCGCAGCTTCGTGCCGGCTCCCGACCACGCCCGAGCCGCGCTCGAGCGGATCGCCCCGCAGGACGGGCCGCTGCTCGATGTGCTGGGGCGCCAGCTGACGACGACGACCGGCACGGTCATCCCCCCCGACAGCTGGGACCCCGACCGATTGGCGCCGCACCTCCGCATCACCTTCCAGGTCGAGGACGAGCACGGCAACCCGGTCGCCCGAGGGAAGGACCTCGACGCCCTGAAGACCCGCCTGCTGGGTCGGATGCGGGCGGCCATCGCCGAGGCCGTGGGCATGGCCGAGCAGCGCGGGCAGACGTCGTGGACGTTCGGCACGATCCCGCGCGTCGTCGACGCCGTTCGGAGCGGCTCGCCGGCCAGGGCCTACCCCGCCCTCGTGGACGAAGGCTCCACCGTCGGCCTGCGCCTGCTCGAGACGGAGAGCCGCCAGCGGGCCGTCATGTGGGCGGGCACCCGCCGGCTGCTGCTGCTGACCATCCCCTCGCCGCTCGGCCACCTGCAGCGCCGGCTGCGCAACGAGACCAAGCTGGCTCTCGCCTCCATGTCACTCGACGTCACCGCCGTGCTGCAGGAGTCGGTGGTTGCGGCCGTCGACCGGCGCATGCTGGCGGCCGGTGGGCCGGCGTGGGACGAAGCCGGCTTCGGCGCGCTACGGGACGCGGTGCGCGCCGACCTGGCGGACGACGCTCTCGGCCTGGTGGTGGTGGTCGGCCGGATCCTGATGGCCCGGCGCGCCCTGGAGGACCGACTCGACCGCACCAACGCCTCGGTGTTGCAGCCCGCAGTGGCCGATGTCCGCTCGCAGCTGGCGCGGCTGGTGCACCCGGACTTCGTCAGCACCACCCCGCTCGAGCGCCTGCCCGACATCGAGCGCTACCTCCGGGCCATCGGGCACCGGCTCGACACGATGGCCAAGGAGCCGGTGCGCGACCAGGACCGCATGCGCCGGGTGCAGCGGCTCGAGCAGCGCTACTTCCAGCTGGTGGACCGGGTGCAGTCGGTGGCCGCCTTCGATGTCCGATGGATGATCGAGGAGCTGCGCGTGAGCCTGTTCGCGCAGTCGATCGGCACGCCGACCCGCATCAGCGAGGAGCGCGTCTCCCGCGCCATCGACCAGCTCCTGGCATGACCCGCCGATCGCTGGTCGTGACCGTGTGCGTGGCGGCCCTGGCGTGGCTCCTGCTCTCCTCGGTCCGTCAGGCCCGCAGCCCTAGCGCCCGTAGCTCGAGCCGGGCCAGCGCCTCGTAGTTCCCTGCCGCGAGGGCGGCGGCCGGGTCAGGCGTCGCCCTGACCAGCTCGTGCAGGGGACGGTTGGCCACCGCCCGCAAGGCGAAGAGCTGGAGGTCGTCGGCGTCGACCCGGATGCGTGCCGCCGCCGTGGCCTCCCTCACCCAGACGTACCGGTTGCGCAGGTACCAGACGGCCAGCAGGACGATCGGCACCAGGGCAACCACCCATCCGGCCCAGAGGGCGACGTCGTGGATGGCCTCGCTGCCCGACCTGCCGGCCTCGGCCAGATCGGTGCCGGCGCCGGCGGCGTCGCGAAACGGGCCCTGCAGGGTCGAGCCGGCGATGGGCACGCGTCCCACCGCGCCGGCCACATCGCCGAGGGTCTCGGCAAAGCTGCCGCCGGCCCGCTCGACCGCGTCGCCGCTGATCCGCAGCGCCTCCACCGCCCGGTAGAGGCCGCGCCCGACCAGCGTCCAGCCCACGCACCACAGCAGCAGGCCGAGGTCGAGCAGCGCCTGACGGGCCTGCAGCCGGGGGGTCTCCGCATACAGCTTCATGCGGCCGCCCTACCCGCTCGACCGCGAGTGCGGACGCGCAACGGCCCGCTCCCTGGGGGGTGGGAGCGGGCCGAAGCGCGGGGCGTGAAGCGTTACGAGCTACGGGTGATGTCAGCCCGGGAACTTGTCGGGGAACTGCTTGGCGATGGCGCCTGCGAGCACGCCGGCGGTGTGGGGCATGTGCTCGGCTGCGTCCTGCAGCTTGGCCGTGGCCGACGGGTCCTTGGCGGCCTGGGCGTCGATGGCCGCGGTCAGCGTGGCCACGTGGGGGGTCAGCTCGGTGGCGACGGCGTCCTTGGTGAGGTTCGGGTTGGCCGAGGCGAGGAAGGCGCCGAAGTCGGCGCGGTACCCGTCGAGGTCAGCCTTGGCCTTGGCCTTCATGGCCGCGTCGTTGGTCGCAGCGCCGGTGGTGTACTCCACGAACATGTTGATGTGCTTGCGCCACAGGGCGAGGAACTGCTCGCCGGCGGGAGCGCCGTAGGCGGAGGCGATGGCCTTCGACAGGGCGACCGAGTTCTCGTCGAGCACGGCGGCGGGCACCTTGAAGTCGGCGCCCTGGATCGCCGTGCCGGTGGTGATGCCGGCGAGGTAGACGTGCTCCTGGAGGAGGGACGTGAGCCCGGCCCGCAGGTCGGCGGCCTTGGTGGCCGTGGGGTCAGCCGAGGCACCGCTGCGCATCGTGGTGGTGCTCTGCGAGGCGGCCGCAGCGGTGTTGGAGGAAGGCGTGTCGCTCGAGCCACAGGCCCCGGCGAGGATGGCGGCCAGGGTGAGGGGCGCAGCGAGCTTGAGGTACTTGGTCTTCATCGGATGTTCCTTTGTGTTGGGGAGTTGGGGGGTTGTGCTGCAGAGGTGATGCGTTGTGGTGCTTGGTGCGTGGGAGCTAGGAGACGTTGACGACTGCGTCCATGCCTGGGTGGATCGAGCAGTGGTACGCATGGGTGCCGGCCTTGTCGAAGGTCCGGGAGACCGTGGTCCCCTTGGTCTGCAGGGCGAGGTCGAACCCGCCGTCGGCTGCTTCGCGGGTGCCGGAGGTGACGGTGTGGGCGATGTCGTCGGTGTTGGTCCAGGTCACTGCCGTGCCCGCCTTCACCTGCAAGGGGTTCGGGCCGTAGGCGAAGGTCTTGATGGAGACCGCCGCCGCCTGGGGTGCCGCACCGGCTGCGTTCCCGCCGTCACTGCCATCACTGGCGCAACCGGCGAAGACGAGCCCGGCGGCGAAGGCCAACGTGGCTCCGAGGCCGATGCGGGGGGTGTGCATGGCTCGTCTACGGACCCACCCCATTCGCCGGATGACACGACTTCGGAAGGTTCGTGAGAACCCGTTCCATCCACAACGGCCGCTGGTGGCGTAGGAAGGAGCGTGAGCCGAGGAGCATTGGACGACGTCAGCGACGCAACCCTCGTCGTCGCCATCGGGCGGTGGCAGCAGGAGGCGCTCGCCGAGGCGTTCCGCCGCCACTCGGGGGCCGTGCTCGCCCTGGCCCGCCGGTTGCTGAACCAGGGACCCCAGGCCGAAGAGGTCGTGCAGGAGGTCTTCCTGCGCCTGTGGAACAACCCCGAGCGCTTCGACGCCGAGCGCGGCTCGCTCCGGTCCTTCCTGCTGGCCCAGTGCCACAGCCGGTCGGTCGACATGTTGCGCGCCGACACGTCCCGCCGGCGCCGGGAAGACCAGGACGCCTCACGTGATGCCGTGTCGAAGTACGACCTCGAGCACGAGGTGGTCGACGTGATCGTCGCGGAACAGGTGCGCGATGCAGTCGCTACCCTCGCACCCCAGGAACGACAAGCCGTCGAGCTCGCCTACTTCGGCGGCCACACCTACCGAGAGGTTGCCGCCATGCTCGGCGAGCCGGAGGGCACCATCAAGAGTCGCATCCGCACCGGCATGGGCCGCCTGCGCCAGGGTCTGGCCGACGCCGGGATCGGTCCCGCATGAGCGCGACCTTCGGGCACCCCGAGATGGACGATCTGCTCGCTGCCTACGCCCTCGACGCGGTCGAGGGAGAGGAAGCCGAGCGGGTCGAGCTGCACCTCCGTGAGTGCCCTCGTTGCCGGGCCGAGCTCACCGAGCTGCGCGAGACGGCCAGCCTGTTGGCGGCCGGGCATGCACCCGCCCCCATGCACATCTGGGACAGCATCGTCGCCGGCATGGAGGAAGCCCCTCCGATGCAGCTCCTCCAGCCCATGGGCCAGGTCGTTCCCCTCCGTCGGGCCAAGACCGTCCGCACCGCGGTGGTGGCCATCGCTGCGGCGGCCGCCGTCGTGATCGGCGTGCTGGGTGCTCAGGTCGCCGGGCTGAGCTCGCGGCTCGAGCGCCAGGAAGCCGCGCTCGACAACCGCAGGCTCACCGCCGCGCTGCTCTCCGCCCAGGGCAACCCCGAGGCCCGTCGGGCCGACCTCCGCTCGTCGGAAGGCGTCGTGCTCGCCCACGTGGTCCTCGAGCCCGACGGCACCGGGTTCCTCTGGACCGACGGGCTCCCGCCCGCCCCGGGGGATCGCACGTACCAGCTCTGGGCCGTGGTCGGCTCGACAACGGTGTCAGCCGGTGTCCTCGGCCCGGAGCCGGGCGTGGCGGCGTTCAAGGTCGTAGGTGACGTGGTGGGCGTGGCCCTCAGCGAGGAGCGCCGTGGCGGCGTCGTCGTCTCCGAGAGCGCCCCCGTGGCCTCCGGGCTGGTGCGCCCGGCCTGATCCCTCGGCCGACCTTCGCTCATGCGTGGGTAGAAGGCGACGGTGCCCCTGAACGACGCCGGTGTCGGCCGCGCTCACGTCGGGTGCTCCGGCTGGGTCTACAAGGACTGGCGGGGCATCGTCTACCCCGAGAAGCTGCCGCAGCGCCGGTGGTTCGAGCACTACGCCACCCTGTTCGACACCGTCGAGATCAACAACACCTTCTACCGGCTGCCGCCGCCCGAGATGGTCGAGGGCTGGGAGACGCAGGCGCCTGCCGGCTTCACGTACGCCCTCAAGCTGGGCGGGTTCGGCTCGCACCGCATGAAGCTGAAGGACGCCGTCTCCTGGCTGCCCAACCACCTCGACCGCGTCGAGCGCCTGGGCCGGTCGCTCGGCCCGACGCTCGTGCAGCTGCCTCCTCGATGGAAGCGCAACGTCGAGCGCCTGGACGAGTTCCTCACCGTGGCCCCGAAGCACCTCCGCTGGGCGGTCGAGCTCCGCGAGCAGTCCTGGCTGCACGATGATGTCTTCGAGGTGCTGGCCCGCCACGGCGCCGCCCTGTGCATCCACGACCTGTTGCCGGACCATCCCTGGGTGCTCACGACCGACTGGACCTACGTGCGGTTCCACGGCCCGCGAGCGCTCGAGCAGAAGTACGTGGGCCTCTACGGCGGGCAGCGGCTGTGGCGGCCGGCGCGTGCGATGCAGGCGTGGCTCGACGACGGCCACGACGTCTACGCCTACTTCAACAACGACTTCGACGGCCACGCGGTCACCGACGCGCTCTGGCTTCGCGAGCGTCTCGTCGGCTTGGCGCAGCTGCGCCCGCCGGCCCTCAGCGAATGACGGCCTGCGTCTGGGTGGTGAGGGCCACCCGCTTGCCTCGGTCGTCGCGGAGGTCGGTCTGCACTGCGATCGTCGTGCGCCCGACGTGCAGCGGCGAAGCCGTGCCGTAGAGCAGACCGCTGCGCACACCGCGGAAGAAGTTGGTCTTCGACTCGATGGTGGACGTGGAGGCGCCCTCCGGCAGGTTGAGATAGGCGCACACGCCCCCCAGGCTGTCGGCCAGCGCCATCACCGCTCCTCCGTGCAGCGCCCCGCCGCTCGTGCACCGGTCCGCGCCCCACGGCATCTGCCCCCGCACCTCATCCGCCTCGGCGATGGTGAGCTCGATGCCGCAGGCGACGCTGAAGGGCATGGCCGACAGCAGGGTGGCGAGCTCCTGGTCGGTCACGGTCAGCCGCCCGCGATCGCGGCGCGGTCGGCCAGCAGCGCTTCCACCCGGGCCGCCTCGAAGCCGGCCTCGAGCAGCACCTCGCGGGTGTGCTCGCCGAGGGCCGGTGCCGTCAGGGTGTCCTTCCGCTCGGTGCGGGAGAACCAGGCGTGACGCCCGGAGGTGAGCCAGTGGGCCCGTTCCGGTCGGGCGTCGGGCACGAGCACGCCGAGATCGAGCACCTCGGGGTCGAGCGCCAGGTCGGGGCCCTTGCGAGCGACGACGGCGGGCACGCCGAGCGCGGTGAGCCGCTCGACCGCCTCGGCGCCAGGCAGCTCGCCCAACAAGGTCAACAGCTCCACGACCTCCGGCCCGGCGCCGGCGTCGGCCGAGGCCCGGACCCACCCGTCCGCCGAGGCGAAGTAGCGGTCGAAGGCCGACGGCCCTGGGTGGTCACGCCCACCGACGGGGGCGGGCGGTCGCCCCTCGAACCGCACCAGCTGACCCGCCTGCAACATGGCCGACATGGCCGCCAGCGACGTCCAGACCCGCTGGCCGTTCCCGGTGCGGGCACGGTGCACCAGCGCCAGGCAGGCGGCGAGGGCGGAGTTGGCCGCGGCGCAGACGTCGTTGACGGCCACGGTGAAGAAGACGGGCTCGTCGTCGCCGCCCTGGGCTCGCATCATGCCGCTCATGGCCTGCAGCACCGGGTCGAAGCCGGCCTCGTTCCCCAGTGGGCCGCCTTCACCGAAGCCCGTGACCGACAGCGTGATGATGCCGGGGTTGACCTCGCGCAGCTCGTCGTAGGTGATGCCCAGCCGCCCGAGCACTCCGGGCCGGTAGTTGTCGAGCACGATGTCGGCGTCACGAACCAGGTCGACGAAGGCCGCCTTGCCGTCGGGGTGGTACAGGTCGAGGGCGATGCCTCGCTGGCCCTTGTTGTAGGCGGCGAAGCCCGGCCCCCGGAAGCTGTCCCCGGTGAGCGGCTCGATCTTGATGACGTCCGCGCCCAGCTCGGCGAGGAGCGTCGCCGCGAACGGCCCGGCGATGATGGCTCCCAGGTCGAGCACCCGGATCCCGTCGAGCGGACCGTTGGTGCCGCCCTGCTGGCGCTCCGGCCCCCCTGCCGCGCCATCAGCAGCGGACGCAGACCAGTCCGGCGGCTGCGCCAGCTCTCCTGGCCGCGGTGCCGGGCCGTGCACTCGGCCGGGGCTGGCGGTGAGGGTGATGGGGATGCCCGGCATGACGACGTGGCCCCGCTGAGGGTCGTCCACCTCCGCCCGCATGCCGATGACGCCCAGCTGGGGGTGGTCGAGCCAGTCGTCGCGCTCGAGCAGCGGGCCGGACGGGCAGCCGGCGCGAGCCAGGCGCTCGAGCCACTCCGAACGGGGCCGGGTGCGGAAGCGGTCGGCGATGGCTTCGATGACCCACCCGGCGTTCTCGGGGGCGATCATGCCGGCCCGCCCCCGACCGCCGATGCGCTCGTCGTCGTTGAGGTGGGTCAGCTCGAGTGCCTCGAAGGCCATGGCGCTGAAGCGGGGCGTGAGGGCGGCGAGGAACAGCCACTCGCCGTCGCCGCACTGGTAGGTGCGGTAGAACGGCACGGCGCCGCCCGGTCCGGTCGAGCGACGCGGCGGGGCCTCGGGTGCGGTGGGGTCGATGTTGAACGCGGGCGGCGACGCCACCATGGTGGCGTGGATTCCGGCCACGGTGACCCGCTGGCCGAGCCCTGACCGCTCCCGCTCGAGCAGCGCGGCGACGGTGCTGGCGGCGGCCCACGTGCCGTGCACGGTGGAGAGGTGCGGGTAGATCGAGTCGACCGGCACGTCCTCGAACGACGCCTGGCGAGACGCCACTCCGGTCGTCGCCGCGAGGAGCGGGTCCGACTCCCGGCCGCCGGCCCACGGCGCTCCGGCGGTGTACGGGCTGACCTGCACCAGCACCAGCCGGGGGTGGGCGGCGGCCAGACGCTCGACGTCGATGCCGGCAGAGAGCAGTGCCTCGCTGGTGCCGCTCAGCACGCAGACATCGGCGCCCCCCAGCAGTCGCTCCAGCGTGGCCCGCCCGTCGGCGGTGGTGACATCGGCGGCCACGCTTCGCTTGCCGCGGTTCCACACTGCGGCACCCGGGTCGTCGGCTGGGTCTGCGGCTGTGGCGGCCTTCTCCAGCCGCACCACCTCGGCTCCGAAGTCGCCGAGGTACATGGCCGCGAGCGGCCCTGCGAGTCCGTCGCTGCAGTCCACCACTCGCATGCCGTCGAGCACGGCCGGCCGCTCGTCCATCGTTCCCCCCCGGGTTTGGCGCATCACCCTATTTCAGGAGAGGTGCCGTAGACCGTCGAAAAGGTTAGAATGGCTAACCATACGGGGCTCGAACAAGTGCGGCTCCGTCGATTCGCGACCGACAGCTGGGGAGCACCGGGGCCTATGACGACGACGCTAGAGCGTGACCTCTCGAACTTGGCCAACGTGGACGAGGTGGTCACCGGGGCGTCCCCCTACGAGCCTCTGCACGTCCAGCCGGAGGGCAATCCGCCGAAGGCCAACGTCGACCCCGACACGTCCAAGGGCTGGATCAAGCGCATGCTCCCGCTCGTGCGGGCCCGCAAGGGGCGCTTCGCCTTCTCGATGGTCTGCTCGGTCATCGCGCTCATCGGCCAGGTCGCCGTGCCGCGGGTGACCATGGCGGCGATCGACCGAGGGCTCGAGGCCCGCACCAGCCCCATCTCGACCTTCATCTACATGCTGATCGGCATCGGCGTCGTCCGGGCGATCTTCACCTACGTCTACCGCAACAACCTCTACCGGGTCGCCTACGACCTCGAGTACGACCTGCGGGTCAACATGTACGAGCACTTCTCGAAGCTGTCGTTCGAGTTCTACGACCGGGTGCAGTCGGGCCAGCTGATCTCCCGGGCCAACTCCGACATCCGGTCGGTGCAGATGTTCCTCACCTTCGCCCCGCTCATCGGTCTGCAGATGATCAGCTTCGCGGTCGCCTTCACGTTGATGATGCTCATCCACGTGCCGCTGGCCATCGTGGCCCTGGCCCCGCTGCCCTTCGTCTTCCTCACCGGCCTGCGCATGCGCCGGCTGATGTTCCCCATTTCCTGGATGGTGCAGGAGCGCATGGCCGGCGTGGCCACCATCGTCGAGGAGAACGTCGCCGGCGCCCGCGTCGTGAAGTCCTTCGCCGCCGAGCAGATCCAGGTCGACGCCACGGCCCGCGCCGCCCGCCGGCTCGAGTGGGCCCAGAACCACCAGATCAAGGTGCGAGCCCGCTACGCGCCGATCATGGAGAACCTCCCCCGGCTGGGCATGGCCGGCGTGCTGCTCTATGGCGGCATCCTGGCCGTCAACGGCGAGGTCACCATCGGCACCATCGTGGCCTTCAGCATCTACGTCGTCATGCTCCAGGCACCGTTCCGCATGCTCGGCATGCTGATGATGATGGGCCAGCGGGCCGCCGCCTCGGCGAGCCGCATCTACGAGATCCTGGACACCCCGGCGATGGTGCTGGAGAAGCCGGACGCCGTCGACCTCACCGACCCGATCGGCGAGGTGGCCTTCGAGGGTGTGCGGTTCGGCTACGCCGACGGTCCTCCGGTGCTCGACGGCTTCGACCTACGCCTCGAGCCGGGCGAGACCGTCGCCCTGGTGGGGCGCACCGGCTGCGGCAAGTCCACCGTGGCTCGCCTGCTCACCCGCTTCTACGACGTCGACGAGGGGGTCGTGCTGGTCGACGGGAAGGACGTGCGCGACCTCACCATCCCGAGCCTGCGCCACCACGTCGGCGTGGTGCTCGACGAGCCGTTCCTCTTCTCGTCGAGCATCCGCGACAACATCGCCTACGGCCGCCCCGACGCCACGATGGAGGAGGTGCGGGCTGCAGCCGATGCGGCCAACGCGCACGAGTTCATCGAGAAGCTGGCCGACGGCTACGACTCCGTGCTGGGCGAGCGGGGCTACGACCTCAGCGGTGGTCAGCGCCAGCGCATCGCCATCGCCCGCACGCTTCTGGTGAACCCCAAGATCCTGGTGCTCGACGACGCCACCAGCGCCATCGACGTGCAGGTGGAGGACCAGATCCACCAGGCCCTCACCCACCTCATGGAGGACCGCACCACGCTCGTGATCGCCCACCGGCTCTCCACCATCAGCCTGGCCGACCGGGTGTGCCTCATCGAGGGCGGGAAGGTGGTGGCCACCGGCACGCATGCCGAGCTGATGCGCACCGAGCCGCGCTACTCCGAGGTGCTGGCTCACATCTCCGACGAGGAGCAGGCCCGCCGCGATGCCGTGACCGCCGAGGAAGCGGCCAGAGCCGAGGCGCTGACCGGAGGGGATCTCTGATGGCGTTCGGAGGCATGGGCGGCGGCATGGGGGGCATGGGCCCCGGCATGGGCGGCAAGGCGTTCGGTGGGGGTCAGAACGCCGGCGGCGCCGCCGGCCTGCCCTTCGCCGGCATCCCGCCCGAGCTGCGCGCCGGCGTCGAGAAGCTGGTGAACGACGAGCCGAGCTTCGAGGAAGAGCACGTCCCGTTCAGCCACGTGAAGTACGACACCCGGCGGCTCACGCTGCGCCGGTTCCTCGCCCCGCACCGCTGGGCGCTCGTGGGCGCGCTGCTCCTGGTGGTGTTCGAGACCGCGGCCATGCAGGCCGGTCCGGTGCTCACCCAGATCGGCATCGACGACGGCATCCGCGGCGACAACATCGGCGTGGTGGTGGCCGTGTCCATCGCCTACTTCGTGGCCGTGGGCATCAACATCATCGCCAGCGGCATGCGGGTGTCGTGGACCGGCAAGGTCGGCCAGAACCTCATGTACCACCTGCGCCTGCGGATCTTCTCGCACTTCCAGCGGCTGTCCGTCGACTTCTTCACCAAGGAGAAGGCGGGCGTGCTGATGACCCGCATGACGAGCGACCTGGAGTCCCTCACGCAGCTGTTCCAGGAAGGCCTGGTGCAGATGATCGTGCAGGGCCTGACGATGGTCATCGTCGCCGCCGTGCTCCTGTACTACAACGCCACCCTGGCGCTCATCACCTTCGTCGCCGTCATCCCGGCGATGGTGGCCATCACCATCTGGTTCTCCCGGGCCTCCGACCGCGGCTACGACAACGTCCGCGACCGCATCGCCGAGCTGCTGTCGCACCTCCAGGAGAGCCTCTCGGGCATCCGCATCATCGCCGCCTACAACCGCCAGCGGCACAACATCGTCGAGCACCGCAACGTTGCCTCGCGGTACCGGGCGGCCAACAACTACACGGCCAGGATCGGTGCGACCTACGGTCCCGGCGCCGAGGCGATCGGCCTGTTCGGCCAGATCCTCGTGCTGCTCATCGGTGGCCGCATGGTGCTCCGGGGCACGCTGTCGATCGGCGAGCTCAGCGCCTTCGTGCTGTCGCTGAACACCTTCTTCGCCCCGATCCAGCAGCTCGTGCAGCTCTACGACACCTTCCAGAAGGGTCAGGCGTCGTTGCGCAAGCTCGGCGACCTGCTCACCACGGAGCCGACGGTGAAGGAGAAGGCCGATGCCACCGACCTGCCGCCGCTGAAAGGTGAGATCCGCCTGGAGGACGTGAGCTTCGGCTACGTGGAGAACCGGCCGGTGCTGCGCGACGTCGACCTGGTCATCCGGGAAGGGGAGACCTTCTCCCTGGTGGGCGCGACCGGAGCCGGCAAGTCGACCATCGCCAAGCTGGTCACCCGGTTCCACGACCCGGTCAAGGGCCGCGTGCTCATCGACGGCCACGACCTGCGGGACGTCACGCTCACGTCGCTGCGCCGCCAGCTCGGCATCGTGCCCCAGGAGCCGTTCCTCTTCGGCGGCTCGATCCGGGACAACATCGCCTTCGCCCGGCCCGACGCCACCGAGGAAGAGGTGCTCGAGGCTTGCCGGGCGGTTGGCATCGACGACCTCATCGAGCGGCTGCCCGAGGGCATCGACACGCCATGCCACGAGCGGGGTGTGTCGCTGTCCTCCGGTGAGCGCCAGCTTCTCGCCCTGGCTCGGGCCTTCCTGGCCCAGCCGCGGGTGCTGGTGCTCGACGAAGCCACGTCGAACCTCGACCTGCGCTCCGAGGCCAAGATCGAGCACGCGCTCGACGTGCTGCTCGAGGGCCGCACGGCCATCATCATCGCCCACCGCCTGGCCACCGCCATGCGGGCCGATCGCATCGCCGTCGTCAGCGGCGGGGTGATCTCCGAGCTGGGCTCCCACGAGCAGCTGGTGGCCCTCGGCGGCCAGTACGCCCAGATGTACAGCACCTGGGAGGCCCACGCCTCGGGCGAGCGGGTGCCGGCCGGCGGTCACGCCGCGGTGTAGCTCTGTAGCTGCCTCGCCGTGCCCGGTCGGCGGCTGGCTAGCCCGCTGGCGTAGCCGGCGTGGCGGCCTGCCCGGCGATGGGGGCCACCTGCTCCGAACGGTCGTGGTCGCGGATGAACAGGGCGCCGACGTAGGCGATCATGGCCAGCAGGAAGGCGGCGCCGTAGGCCCGGGCGAAGGGCGCCGCCTCCTGGTCGCCGGCGTAGATGGCCGTCAGGATGGCGATGCCGAAGGCGTTGCCGATCTGGTTGAACATCCGCTGTGATGCTGACGCCAGCCCCAGGTCCTCCTCGGCCACCGCGTTGGCCACCGACGAGGTGAGCGACGGGCGGGCCACCCCGTTGCCGACACCTTGCAGCACCAGGGCGACGCCCACCACCGGCACGATCCCCCAACCCGTGCCCCAGGTGTAGAGGGCCATGGCCGAGGCCAGCATGCCGATGCCCACCATGATCGCCCGCCGCTCGCCCGCAGCACCGAGCCGGCCGCCGATGGGCGAGGCAAGGCTGTACGTCAGCGGGCGCAGGAGCATCAGGTAGGAGATGGCGGACACCTTCCAGCCGAAGACGGAGCGCATGACGAGCGGCGTCAGCACGAAGCCGCCCTGGTAGGCCGCGCCCGAGAAGAACTGGGTGACCAGCGGGGCGAGGAAGTTGCGGCGGTGCAGCAGCTCGAGCGGGAACAACGGGTGTTCGACCGCTCGCTCGATCCGCACGAACGCCCACATGGCGACGGGGGCGACGATGATCGAGCCCAGCACGGCCGGGTGGCGCCACCCCCAGTCCGCGCTCTGGCTCAGGGCCAGCATCACGGTCGCGGCCGCCACGGTCAGCGCGGCCGAGCCCTTCAGGTCGAAGCGCACCTTCACCTTGGGTCGGGGCGTCTCCTCGAGGATCAGGTAGGCCACGATCACGGGCACCACCGCCAGCGCGGCCTGTGACAGGAAGACGAAGCGCCAGCCCACCCACTCCACCATCGGTCCGCCGATGGCCAGCCCCACGGCCGGCGAGCCGGCGCCCACCAGCGACCACCAGCCCATGGCCTTCACCCGGTCACCCGGCGCGAAGGCCCGCATGATGAGGGCCATCGACGTCGGCTGGGTGGCCGCCCCGACCATCTGGGTCAGGGTGCGGAGCCCGATGAGTGCGAGCGGGCTCCACGCCAGGCCGGTGAGTGCGGCGGTGAGCGTGGCGAGCGCGAAGCCCACCACGAACACCTTTCGCTGCCCATAGAGGTCGCCCATCTTCCCGAGGATGGGCAGGGCCACCGCGGAGGCGAGCAGCGGTGCGGAGATGACCCACGTGATGAGCGTCTCGCTCGCGTCGAAGTCTTCGGCGATGGTGCCCAGCGAGACGGTGAGGATGGTGGCCGGGAAGCTGGTGGCGAACATCCCCACCAGAGCGGTGGCCAGCACCCACTTCTGATAGCTGCCCTTCTCCTTCAGGCGGCCGACGAAGCGCGAACGTACGGTGTCGATGTCCGGCACGGTCCGACACTCGCGGAGCTGGCGCCGGCCCACAAAATCGTCGCCCGGGCGATCCATGACTCCACTGGGCTAGACCGACGGCATGCAACCCGAGCACGAGCAGTGGCTGGCCCAAGTCGTCGAGGAGCCGCTCGACCCCAGCCAGAGGATCTGCGACCCGCACCACCACCTCTGGGACCACCCGGGAGACCGCTACCTGCTCGAAGAGCTGCGCTCGGACACGGGCGCCGGCCACCAGGTGACCCGCACCGTGTTCGTGGAGTGCCGCTCGGCGTACCGCCCCGACGGGCCCGAGGCGCTGCAGCCCGTCGGTGAGACAGAGCTCGTCCGGGCCGCGGCCGAGCAGAGCAGCCGGTCGGAGGGCGCCGAGATCGCCGCCATCGTCGGCTTCGCCGACCTCCTCCTCGGGGATGCCGTGACCGAGGTGCTCGAGGCGCACGTGGCCGCGGCTGACGGGCGCTTCCGCGGCGTGCGCCATGCGTCGGCGTGGGACGCCAGCACCGACATCCGGGCCTCCCACACCAACCCGCCACCTCGCCTCTTCGAGGAGCCGTCCTTCCGGCAGGGCTTCGCCGCGCTGGGCCGGGCCGGGCTCCACTTCGAGGCGTGGCTCTACCACCCGCAGCTGCCCGAGCTGACCGACCTGGCCCGGGCGCTCCCCGACGTCCCGGTGGTGCTCGACCACCTCGGCGGCCCACTTGGCATCGGTCCCTACAAGGGCCGGCGTGAGGAGGTTCGGGAGACCTGGCGCAAGGACATGACCGACGTCGCCTCCTGCCCGAACGTGGTGCTCAAGCTCGGCGGCATCGGCATGCCGGTGTTCGGACTCGACTGGCACAGTCGCCCCGAGCCGCCGTCCTCCATGGCGCTGGCTGCGGCCTGGGGGCCGGACATCGCCTGGTGCATCGAGACCTTCGGGCCCGAGCGCTGCATGTTCGAGTCGAACTTCCCGGTCGACCGCCGCTCGTGCTCGTACACCGTGCTCTGGAACGCCTTCCAGCGCATCGCCGAGCCCGCCAGCGACACCGAGCGGTCACTGCTCTTCCACGACACTGCCACCCGCGCCTACCGCCTCGACGCCAGCGGCTGAGCTGAGTCGGGCAGCCTGCGGGTGGTCAGCCCAGCGCGCCGTCTTTCGCGTGCCGCGCTGGAACGCTCGAGACCATGGCTGCAACGTTCGGTTCCGCGGTCGAGGACGGCTCGGGGCGCCGGCTCGCAGCCAGCCGCAGCCGCCGGCATCTGCCTTCCACGGTCCCCGACCTCTCAGCGAGAGAGCGCAGCCGGCCGTAGCCGCCCTGTCTAGCCTCATGGCACGACGGCTCACTGCTGCCCTCAGCCAGTCAGCTGCCAATCGTCTTCGCCAGGCACATGTCGGCCTTGGCTGTCGGGCCGTACGCCGGCTACGGCCCCGGCCCGTCCGGTGGCGGCCGCTCGTGCTCGACGGTGCCATCGGGCAGGTGCCACTCCCACAGCCCCGGGCTACCGGTGTAGCGGTGTCCGCTGTGGGTCTTGAGGTCGTGGTCCCGCCGGCACACGCGAGCGCCGCTGTCCACGCTGGTGGCCAAGGTGTTGGCGTAGCCGTCACGGTGCTCGAGCTCGAGCCCTCGCTTGGCGTTGCAACTCGGCCGGATGCAGGTGCGGTCCCGGGCGATCAGCGCGGTGCGCTGGGCCCGGGTGAACTGACGTCCCACGTGGACCACCGAGCGGATGTCGAGGCCGTCGCGCAGGACCAGATCCAGCGACGAGTCGCCCAGCAGATCCCGGGCCGTGGTCACCGGGATGGAGCCCACCCCGTCGATCTCGCAGCGCTCGTCGTCGTGGACGTGACCACGTCGCAGCGCCTCCACGTCCACCAGCACCACGCCCTGCCAGCGCTGCGTC